>JAPPGV010000018.1 GCA_028821235.1 bacterium | reverse complement strand
GCCGGCGCCGGCCTGCCGGGCGTGGCCTTCATGGTGGTCGACGGGGCCGTCGTCCGCGTCGAGATCAACGCCCCGAGCGTCATCGCCACCAGGTCGGGTGTCAGGATCGGCACGCCGGAGTCCAGCGTGCGCGAGGTCTACCCAGACAACATCCAGCAGGCCAACGACGCCGTTTCCGAGGGCCAGGCCCTGGCGTTCGTGCCGAACGACGAGGCGGATGCCGACTACCGCATCTACTTCACCATCGACGGTGGTGAAGTGTCGAGCTACCGGCTCGGCATCCGGCCGGCGGTCGACAACCTGCTGGGCTGCCAGGGCTAATACCCGAGAACTCCACGTGGTCGGTGGCATTGCCACCTCGCGGTGCCCGTGACGTGACGATGGAGGCACCGGCAGGCATCGGCTGACCGCAAGGACGCGCTCACTCCTTGTGGCCGGGTGCTCGTTTGTTCCTACCGGTCCCGCTGCGGGCCGCCCTCTCGCCCGGCTGCCGCATCCGGCGTGCCATCTGCACGATGACCGTGCCGGCACGGGCCGGAACCAGGGCAAACGGCCGCCGCTTGTCCGCAGGCACGCCTTCCCGGGTGAAGATCCGGAAGAGGCTGAACAGGGCGGTGACGAGGAACAGGACGCCTACGAACCAGTAGAGGCCGGCAGGTCCCAAAGCGTCCATGACCTGCGCGCCGGCGATCGGACCGATGACGGCGCCGATTCCGGCGGCGAGCGACAGCACGGTGCTGACCCCGACGGCCGACCCGGGAGGAACCCGGTCGTTGATGTGGCTGAGCGCCAAGGGGTACATGCTCAGTGCCAGCCCGCCGACCACGAAGGAGACCGTCAGCGCCCACCAGCCGAGCGGGTTGGCGTGAACCATCGCTAGGCACGCACCAGCACATACGAGGCCCGTACCCAGGATCAACCTTCTCCGTCCCATCCGGTCGGACAACACACCGATGGCAGGCTGGAGCGCCACGCTTCCGACCACGGCGGCGGACGTGAACAAGGCGATCCGGTCCACGCTCATACCCGATCTCGCGCCGAACACGGCGCCGAGTGTCAGCAAAGCCGCTACCGCGGTGCCCTGGCTGAAGGAGGTGAGAATTCCCAGGGGCGCGGCGTGCCACACCTGAGCGACCGGGAGCTTGCCGGGAAGCACCGGCCTGGGAGCCGGCGAGGTCGACAGCGTGATCGGGATCACCGCCATCGACACCGGTATCGAGGCGGCGATGAACAGGGCGATCCCGGATGGATCACCCAGGACGATCAGCATCTGGCCCGCCGCCAGCCCTCCCATCAGCACCACCATGTAGATGGCGAGCAGGCGTCCCCGAGTCCGGTTGGTGGCAGCCTCGTTGAGCCAACTCTCTCCCACGATGAATAGGCCGCTCATCGCGAATCCGGTGATCAGCCGTGCCAGTGACCAGACGACCGGGGAGTCGTTCAGGATGTAGATGAGGGTCGAGGTAGATGCCAGCGATGCAAGCGCGGCGTACACGCGGATGTGGCCGACGTCCACCATCAGGCGCCGGGTTATCCACGCACCCGCCAGGAACCCCACGTAGTAGAACGCCAGGATCGTGCCGGTGGCGGTGGTGGAAAACCCCTCCAGTTCGGCCCTGATACCGAGCAGGGGGTTCATCATCCCGTTTCCCAGCATCACGAAGAGGACGGCCAGGAGCAGACCTCGCGATCCGAGGATGGTCCTGGTGGTGCCGCCGGAGCCGGGAGCGGGATGGGGGAGGGTCGACAATCTCATGAAACACGTACCTTGAGAGGACTCGGGTACAAGAGGAAAACAGCGATGCCACCGTGACTATTCCGAACCACCCGGGTCCATCAGGAGATGCCCGGATATAGGCCCGGTGACCGCTCACATGGTAGCGGGAGGGGGCGTTTACTCGGACCGGTACCTGAGGTTGGGAACCGGCATGTAGGGCGTTCCGGCACCGGTCCGGAGTGTGTCTGCTAGCGACCCTTCCAGACCGGGTTGCGTTTCTCAGCGAAGGCTCGCAGTCCCTCTTGGGCGTCCTCCGACTCCACCATCCTCCGGTAGGCGCCGACGGCGCCGGATCGCATGGTGTGCAGCGCGCCGGCGACGGGGAGGCTCCCGGTCCGGCGACCGATGTCGAGTACGGCGGCCACTGCGAGTGGGGCGCTGGCGGCGATGCGGCGCGCCAGGCCGTGCGCCGTGTCCATGAGATCCGTTCCGGGCACCACCTCGTTGACCAGGCCGAACCGGTGGAGCTCCTCGGCGCTCAATCGGCGCCCGGCCAGGAGCACCTCGTTGGCCAGCGGGGCCGGTAGCAATCGGGGAAGCAGGACGGACCCCGAATCGGGGATCAACCCGATCGAAGCCTCGGGCAGGAAGAACGTGGCGTGTTCGGCGGCGACCACCAGGTCCGCCGCCATCACCAGCTCGAACCCGCCCCCGACCGCCATGCCGTTGACCGCTGCGATAACGGGCTTGTCGAGGCCCGGTAGTTCCGCGAACCCGCCGAATCCGCCCGGTCCGAAGTCGCCCTCGTAGTCCTCCCCTTCGGCGCCGGCGGCCAGATCCCATCCGGCGGAGAAGAACCGCTCGCCCGCGCCCGTGAAGATGGCCACCCGGAGGTCGGGATCATCCCGGAAGCCGGAGAAGACCGCTCCCAGGGCCCGGCTGGTGGCCGCGTCGATGGCGTTGGCCTTGGGCCGGTCGAGGGTGACCTCGAGCGTCGATCCCCGGCGGATCGCTCTGATGGTCTCGTCAGTCATGATCGAAGTGTATTGGCCCGGACCGAGGCGAGGCCGGGCTGCGTGTCCACAGCCCAGGAACCCCTCCGAAACCTATACTCGTTCCGGTACGAAGACCCGGGTGCTCAGCTGTGGCCGCTTTCCGGCGATCTAGCCCCGGTAGCCGCGAATACCCCCGAGGAATGCCTACATGACACCGGAACAGGTTCTTGCCGAACCGGCCAGAGTGCTGACCCAGCAGCAGCGGGAGTCGTACTTCGAGGGCGGGTACGTGAGCGTGGAGTCGCTCATCCCCCAAGAACTGATCGACCGGCTCAACGAGGCCACGGCGGTCTTCGTGGAGCGGAGCCGATCGGTCACCCGGTCGGGTGAGGATTACGACGTGGCCGATGATCACGGCCCGGACTCGCCCAAGATACGGCGTCTCAAGATGCCCGACCGGCTGCATGACACGTACTGGGAGTTTGCCACCGGCCTGATAGCCGATGTGGCCGCCGACCTGGTGGGGCCGGACGTGGTATTCCACCATTCCAAGCTCAACTTCAAGTGGGATGCCGGCTCCGACGATGTCAAGTGGCACCAGGACATCCAGTTCTACCCGCACACCAACTACAGCCCGCTGACGATCGGCACGTACCT
>JAPPGV010000017.1 GCA_028821235.1 bacterium | reverse complement strand
GGGGGTGGGGAATTTCAGTGATCAACTCCGGGGATTTTCAATGACCATCAACATCTCAACCACAGTTGACGCCCCTCGCGGAACATGTGTCCTCCTTCGATCTCAGGCACCACCAACGGCACATGGGGTAGGGTCACAGTCCCTCGGTCCGGACGTTCGGTTTCCGTTGTCTCGATCCGGATGATCCGTTGGGCCCTGTGGCGGTCGACACCCAGCCAACGACCGGTCGCTGCCCGTAGGCGCTCTTGGCGTGGCCGTAGCCCTTCCTTTCTGCCGCGGCACTGCCAGTAGCAGGCATGGTCAGAGGGATACGCGACCGCTGTAGGGTGGATGCGCGACTGGTCGCGCATGAGCGCGACCCCAAGGCGGTGGGTACGCGACCGGGCCGGGGAACCGCTTCGGTATGTTCGATGAGAACAACCCACCCCATCCTCGTCCAATTCGGAGGGGAGACCACAGAGGGCTGGCACACAACCGCCGGCTATGAGCAAGAAAGGAAGGAAGGAAAGGAGGATGAAGGACCAGACCCACAACAGCCGGGCGAGTGCCGACTATCAGCAGTCGGCGATGCCACCTCCCGGTGGTGGGCGGGTGGTGAGACTGCCCGAAGCCCTCGAGATCATCCGGTTGAGCAGAACCACAATTTGGCGTCGGGAACGGGACGGGTCATTCCCCCACCCATCCGCTTGGGCGGGGAACACACCCGAGCGGTGGGCTGGCGGGAACAAGACATCTACGACTGGGCCGACAACCTATCCCCCGCAGCCTGAAACGAACACAACACCAAACCCCCACCGGCCCTAGGGCGGCATCCCGCCTCCCCGGCGGTCCCAGCGACCGAGCGGCTCCGGGAACACTACCCACACCTACCGTGCGGAACCGGCCACGACCCTCCCCTTCCTCAAACCTGACACCCTTTCTCCGCACCCGCGGCCGGCGCTCCGACCACATGTCAGCGTGTGGCACACAGCTACGATCAGAACCATCCGCGCAGCGGGCGGGAGGTGAACGCCATGCCCGGAGAAGGCACAGGCCACCGAACGACCAGCAAGCCATGGCTGATAGGCGCAGCCTTGGCCGCTTTCACCGCTGTGGGTGTCTTTTCGGTCGTTTCCGCATTGGGCGCCCAGAACCAGAACACCGGCACTCGGGATACGACACAGCCTGTCAACGAGCCCGTAACGGCGTCCGAAGCAACCACCACGACAGGAGTGGGATCGGGGGAGGTGACGGGTTACGGGATAGAGGCCACCGACACCACCAGCACCGCAGCAGCTCAGTCCGGTGCCGAAGCAGACCGGACATCCCAGGACCAAGACATTGCGGTGACCGACACCACCCTGCCATCACCCGAACCCGAACAAGCCGCTGCGCAAGCCGGACAAGCCCCGACCACGACGACTATTCGGGTGGTGTCATCGACCACCTCCACGACCCCTGCGGGCCCGCCGGTTCCCCGCCGGGTGCTTCATCCCACCTGGGACCACCGCCTCCCCAGCACATGGGAAGGCCTTCCCGCCACCGAATGCAACAAAGAAACCTTCAGGATCGAAATGCGGTACTACGACAACGTCACCAGCTGGGACCACTTTCCCGAGGGGTGGACTCCCATGGGCCCCGCTGATGCCGAGGCGTCCGTGATAGGACTCGCGTTAGCGGACCCGTCTTATGAGGTGGAGCCAGGACGCGCCGGTTACGCCAAACTGGAAAACGCGTTAGCCAAGCGGGGACGACTGAACTTCTATCCGACTCCCTTCGAGGACTACTGCGAGGTGTACAAAGAACTGCGGGAAGCGCTGACCGACCTCGGTGTCTCATCCGCCCAGGACATACGCGACATGGGAGAGCCCGCCGCTAACGTCCGCTGGTACGCAGCCCATGTCAAACGCTACATCGACAGGCTCAGTCTGAATCCCGACCATCCATCATGCGCGTCCATCCTCGCCGGCGCCGAAGCCGTCCTCACCCCCTACCAACCCACCACCACAACACCCCTGACCGGGAACTGAACAAGGTGTGGCTACCCGGTTAGCGGGTGAGGTATTGTGCCCAAGCCTCCATGACCTCACGGCGCCGCTCAAGAACGTCCCCTCGCGCGTAGGCTTGCTCGGCAGCCGACCCGATCCGATGAGCCAAGCACAACTCTGCGATCTCCCTGGGCACCGACTGGTCAGCGGCCCAATCTCGGAACGTGCTGCGGAATCCGTGCAATGTACCGCCGAGATCGAGACCGGACACTAGCTTCGACAGCTGCCAGGGTCCGAGTTCGCCGCCCTTGGCGCTCGGGAACACGAACGCCGCGGGGTCGGACGGGTCTCCGTACTCCGCAGCCTCGGAAAGGACGCTGAGAGCCACAGAGACAAGCGGAACGCGGTGCTCACGGCCCGCCTTCATCCGTTCGGCCGGAATGATCCATATAGCCGCCTGCTGGTCTATCTCCGTCCAGTGAGCACCCCGTACCTCCCCGGAGCGAACTGCGGTTAGGATCGCAAACTCTGTCGCCATCCGCACCGGCGGATGCCCCGCCGCCGCACGGATCCTCCGCAGCGCTACGGAGGCCTTACGGTGAGGAACAGATGCGAGATTCTTCCTCGGGCCGTTAGTCTTTGGAAGTGCCTTGGTGATGGTGGACCCTGCCGGATCGTCTCCGCGGTGGCCCTCCGCTATGGCCCATGCCATCACGGCCGAGATGCGTTGCCGTACCCGCTTGGCCGTGGTCGGTTTGGTTGCCCAGATCGGTGTGAGGATCGCCATCACATCAGCGGTGGTGATCTGGTCGACGCGCTTCGATCCCAATGCCTGATACACATAGTCATTGAGTGACTGGCGCCACTGGTCAGCTGATCGACTGCCGGGCTTCCACTTCGCCCCGTAGAGTCCGATCACCACCTCGGCGGCGGTTTCGAATGTGGGAATCTGCTGCAGGTTACGCTCGTATCTCGGGTCCCCACCCTGCCTTGCGACCTTGCGATACTCGAACGCAATACGCCGCGCTTCGGCCAGGCTCGTGTAGCGGACAGCTCCGAGTCCGTAATCACGTCTTCGACCCTGAACAGTCCCCCGCCACACCCATTGCTTCGACCCTCCGGGGGCAACTCTCAGAACGAGACCGTCGCCGCGTCCGTCGTAGTACTTGCCCGGCTTGATGACAGACCTCACGAACTGTGCCGTGAGTGCCTTCCTGTTCCTGGTCATGTTCCGTTCCATTTCTGTTGCCTCGGTCCGTTGCCAGGCAAGTCGTGGGACAATACGAGGGATTGAGAGAGTCCGCGCGACTCAAAGATCCTGGAGAATTGCCAAGGATTGTACCTCATCTTGTCCCTCATACAGATGAGACTACCCGCAACATCCGGAAACCTCAAGCAACGAGGTGAATGAGTGGTGCAGTCCGTGTATCTCTATACCAAACCACCCTCTGACCTGGGACGTTGCAACTAACTGCTACATGATGAAACAGAGAGAAACGAGTGGGTCGCCCGGGACTCGAACCCGGAACCTGCGGATTAAGAGTCCGTTGCTCTGCCAGATTGAGCTAGCGACCCACGGGCCACTCTAGCGATGTGTCTGTGAAACAACCAGGCGTTCTCCGGCCGCCAGGGCATCCGTGAGGGCCTGGATGGCCCGAGCCCGGTGGCTGATCTGGTCCTTCTCCTGCTGATCCATCTCGGCCAGGGTGCGGCCGCCCACGTCGAAGACCGGGTCGTATCCGAAGCCTGCGGATCCGCGCCGCTGCAGGGCGATCTCACCGACCAGCTCTCCCTCCGCGACAACTTCGGCGCCGTCCGCCAGGATTGCCACCACCACGGTGCGGAAGCGGGCGGTCCGATCCTCCACGCCCCGCAGGGCTGCCAGGAGTGCGTCCACGTTCGATCGGTAGGTGGCATCCGGCCCCGAATACCGGGCCGTGTGGACTCCCGGCGCTCCGCCCAGAGCGTCCACTTCGAGACCCGTGTCGTCAGCGATCGAGGGCAGGCCGGTGCTCCGCGCCACCTGGCGGGCCTTGAGGAGGGCGTTGCCCTCCAGCGTGGGTGCGTCCTCCACCACATCGGGCCACTCCAGCCCGCGGACCACCTCGCCGACCAGGCCGCGGCGGGTCAGCAACGCCTCCAGTTCGGTGATCTTGTCCGGGTTCTTGGACGCCACCACGGCGCGGTCTATGACCGGATGGCTCACCCGGCCACCAACTCCGCCTGGAGGTCTGCGATCCGGGAGATCCCCGCCGCGGCCAGGTCCAGGAGCTCATCCAGCTCGGCCCGGCTGAACGGGAGTTGTTCTGCGGTGCCCTGGACCTCCACCAGCAGGCCACGCCCGGTCATGACCACGTTGAGGTCCACCGAGGCCGCCACGTCGTCCTCGTATTCCAGGTCGAGCAACGCCACGCCTCCCACCAACCCCACCGAGATGGCGGCCACCCGATCGAGCAGCGGGTTGGCTGCCAGGCGCCCCTCGGATACAGCCCATTCCAAGGCGTCGTGAAGGGCGATCCATCCGGCGTTGACCGCCGCCGTGCGCGTTCCCCCGTCGGCCTGGATCACATCGCAGTCCACCACGACCATGGTGTCGGCCATCTTCCCCAGGGCCACCACCGCGCGAAGGGAACGACCGATGAGGCGGGAGATCTCCTTGGGCCGCCCTGATGTATAGGAACCCCGCGAGATGCGCTGGTTACCGGATCCCGGGAGCATGGCGTACTCGGCCTTCACCCATCCCCGGTTGGTATTCCGCATCCAGGGCGGCACCTTGTCCGCGATCGAAGCGGTGGCCAGCACCACCGTCCGACCCATCTCGATCAACACCGAGCCGGGGGTCATCTCCGTGTAGCCCCGGGTGATCCTGATCGGCCGCAACTCGTCGGCCGGTCTCCCTCTCGAGCCGGTCATATGCACACCACCCGGCCCATCACACCGTCATGCGAGCGCCGGGCACGGCCAGCGCCACCCGGCCATCGAACTCGGACTCCGCTTCCGACAGGATCCGGTCGGGGTCCTCATGGGCGGGGATGTGTGTGAGCACGAGACACCCCACTCCGGCTGCCGCGGCCATGGCCCCGGCTTCGGCGCCGGTCATGTGATGGGGGTAGGAGTCGGGGCCCCTCCGGCCGGTCATGGTGGCCTCGGCCAGCAACATCTCGGATCCCGCCGCGTGCGAGGCGACTGCGTCGCTCGGGCCGGTGTCGGCGGTGTAGGTGACGGAACGGTCTCCCGCCGAAACGCGCGGGGCCAGGGTGGGCGGAGGATGGTTGGTCCGCACCATCGAGACGTCCATCGATCCCAACCGGACCGAGTCGCCGTCGCCCGCGGTGACGAACTCGAAGGCGCTGTCCAACGCGGCCGGGTGCTGCAGGAACGCGGCCAGCGCTTCCGGCAGGCCATCCGGGCAGACCACCCGGATCCGGCCTCGCCGGCCCGGACCGTAGGCGATCGAGTGGTACATGGCGAAGATGTCGGAACAGTGGTCAGGATGACGATGGGATAGGAACACGGCGTCGATCTCCATCGGGTCCAGCTCCCTGCACAGGGCCAGGTAGGTGCCCGGCCCTGCGTCCATCCAGAGATTCGTCTCGCCGTCCGAAACCAGGTAACCGGAGGCGGGACGCCCGGCGGTCGGATAGGTGCCGTTGGCGCCCAGCACCGTCAATAGCATGGCTCCAGCGTAGCCAAGCGGACGGGGCCCTACTCGCGGCGCCCAAGTGCCACCACCATCCCGTCGCCGTCGATCGTCACCGCCCCCTGAGCCATCAGGCGCCCTAGCTCGGCCATGCCTGCGACAGGGTCTTCGCCCAGCGTCGCAAGGAACTCGGCCACGGGAAGGCCCGGGTCACCGACTGCGGAAGATGCCTCGGCCGGCGTGGCGCCGGGTGCCGGCCCGATGGCCAGCTCCAGGCCCTCCACCAGGTCGTCGGCGTCTAGGACGGGAACGGCGCCGTCCCTGATCAACAGATTGCATCCCAGCGAGCTGAGCCTTCCTACATCACCCGGAGTGGCGAAGATGTCGCGGCCCTGCTCGAGGGCCATGCGGGCGGTGACCAAGGCACCGCCCTTGGCGCCGGCCTCCACCACCACCACCGCATGGGCGATCCCCGATATGAGCCGGTTCCGGGGCGGGAAGCGCCAGCCCAGCGGGCGGGCGCCCGGAGGCGCCTCGCTCCACACCGCACCGCCAACCTCAAGAAGCGACATCCCGAGGTCGCGATGCAGGCGCGGGTACCACACGTCCACCCCCGAGCCCAGCACGGCGATACCCGGCGTGGGACCGCGCAGCGAACCGCGGTGGGCGGCGCCGTCGATGCCCTTGGCCAGCCCGCTCACCACCCACCAGCCGGCTCGGGACACCGCCTCTCCGTATCTCTCCGCCAGACGTCTCCCGTAGGTGGTGCAGGCGCGGGTGCCGACGATCGCCACCGCCTTGCCCCGGAACGGCGCTCCCTTCCGGAAGAGGAACAGCGGGGCGTCCTCCAGGTCGGCTAGTCGGCCGGGAAAGCCCTCACCGCCTGGAACGAGAAAGTCGATCCCGGCCCGGCCGAGTTGCTCCCTCCGCTCGTCCGCAGGGACGGCCGCCGCTTCCCTGGCGAAGGCCGGGACCGACAACTCGCCGATCTCGATCTTCCTGAGCACCCGCGTCGGGGTCCCGGCCTTGCTCACGAGGTTGCGAAGCCGATCGGGGTGCATGCCGACATGGGCCAGCCTGATGAGGGCGTCGGGGTCGTAGGTCATACCAGCCCCCTCAGGGCCAGCGCCTCGGCGGCATGGGGTTCCTCGACGGCGACAGATCCGGCGAGATCCGCGATCGTTCGGGACAGGCGCCGGACCCGGTCGAAGCCCCGCCCCGTGAGGCTGCCGTGCCGGAGGGCGCCCTCGACCAACCGCTGGGCGCCGACGGCCACCTCGAGCGAGTCGAGGCCGGTCCGGCTCAGGCTGCGGTTGCTGGCACCGCGTAGCTCCTGTGCCTCACGGGCCGATGCGATCCGCTTGGCCACCTCGCTGGAGGGCTCCTCGGGCGGGCCGATCATGGCGTCCGGATCCACCCTGTTCACCTTGATGCGGATATCGAAGCGGTCCATCAGGGGCCCCGACAGGCGCCGCCTGTAGCGCTGCTTCATGCGGTCCGAACACGAGCACCCATGCCGGTTGTCACCGTCGTACCCGCAGGGGCACGGGTTGGTAGCAGCCACCAACTGGACCATGGACGGGAACGTGACCGAGACACCCTTGCGGGCGATGGTGACCTGACCCTCCTCCAGCGGCTGGCGAAGTGCGTCCAGCAAGCTGGGCGGGAACTCCCCGAGCTCATCCAGGAAGAGCACGCCGCGGTGCGCCATGCTGACCTCACCCGGCACCGGTATGCCCGATCCTCCGCCGATCACGGCTGCCGTGGTGGCCGTGTGGTGCGGCGAGCGGATAGGAGGCTGGAACAACGCCGGCCTCGGCCGCCCCGCTGACGACCAGACCTGCGCCACCTCCAGGGCGGTGCGCTCGTCGAGCGCCGGCAACACGCCCGGCAGGCATCGGGCCAGCATGGTCTTGCCTGATCCCGGCGCGCCCGACAGGAGCAGATGATGACCTCCCGCGGCCGCCACTTCGAGCGCCCGCTTGGCCAGCGGCTGGCCTCGAACCTCCGAGAGGTCGGGCATGGACACGGTGGGCGGCTCGGCCGGCGGCAGCGGCGGCCGGAATTCACCCTCTCCCAGCGCGGCCGCAATCGCGGCTCCCAGGGATCCCACCATCCGGACCTCGGCTGACGAGACAGTGCTCGCCTCCTCGGCTGCGCCCGGGGGTAGGAGGCACGGAACTCCCATGTCCGACGCCACGATGGCCGCTCCGAGCCCGCCCCGAGCAGGCCGGATACTCCCATCGAGAGCCAGCTCGCCCAGGGCGACCACCTGGCAGGCACCCCTAGGGATCTCGCCGGCGGCGGCCAGCAATGCCAGCGCTATGGGGAGGTCGTACGCGCTCCCCGACTTGGGAAGGTCGGCCGGCGCCAGGTTCACCGTCACCGTCTTCGGCGGGAATCGGTAGCCGGCCACCGACATGGCCGCCATGACCCGGTCCTTGGCCTCCCGAACCGCGGTATCGGGCAAGCCCACCACGTTCAGACGGCCCTTCTCTCCTCCTCCGACATGAGCCTCCACCTTGACGGCGCGCGCCTCTACGCCGACCAGGGCTACGGAGTTGGTTGATGCGAACATGACCCGAAGCATGGGGAGGGGCTGTGACAGGATTCTCCAGAACGCGAAAAGTTCCATCTCAGGCGCGGGGACCGACGTGAGGCGAACGCCGGGATAACATCGCGGCATGGGATTCAACCCCTTCCGCAAGCAGGAACGTCGGGCGGCCGATGTGGTGATGGTGGTGGGAGCCATCGCTGTGACGGCCGCCCTGGTGGCATGGGCCTTCCTGGGCGGCTGAGCGTCCGTCCGGTCCAGCCCTCCTCGGCTCTCAAGCCCTACGAATGCGGGGGTTGCGGGCAGACGATCCCGAAGGGGAGGTACCACGTCGTGGTGGTACCCGAAGAGGCCCCGGACCTGCGCCGGCACTGGCACCGGGGATGCTGGAACAAGGAGCGGCGCCGCGTCGGAGGCCGAAGAGCGCTCCTAGGCGACCCGTGGGTGCCACTCGACCCCCACACCGTCGTCCCCGACCACGACAGTGACCAGATCGACCCGGCGGATTCCTAGCGAACGAGCCATCCGCACCACCTGCCGCGCCTTGCGGTCGGTGAAGTTCCACCGGGGATGCTCGCCCGGCACCTCCGTGCCGCTCTTCACCTCCACCACGAACCGCCCGCTCCGGTCCGCCGCAACCAGATCGACCTCTCCCCGGCCGATCCGGATGTTCCTCTCGAGCACCCGGACGCCGTTCCGCTCGAGGAACGAGGCCGCCAACCGCTCCCCGAACGCGCCCAGGCGGCGCCCGTGAGTGCTGAAATCGCTGTCGCTCATATGAGTCGAGCCTCGGTCCGGCAGTACGGCCAACCTAAGGCACGCCAGTGACAGGTAGTAGTCGATAGTCAATATAACTAGCAACTAGCAACTAGCAACTAGCAACTAGCAAGTTACAGGCCTTCCAGACGAGACACGGGCCAGAACCGGATGAAGGCGCGGCCCACGATGGTGTCAACCGGGACCGGCCCGAAACTCCGGCTGTCGCGGCTGTTGTCGCGGTTGTCGCCCATCACCCACACATGCCCGTCGGGTATGTAGATCGGGCCGAGGTCGGCCATCCGCGCCCCGGGCGGCACGTAGGGCTCGTCCAGCACCAGCCCGTTGACTACCACCCGGTTGTCCCGGACCTCCAGCCGGTCCCCGCCTACCGCGATCACCCGCTTGATCAGGTCCTCCACGCGCGCCACCCGGATGCCGACCGCCTCGACAACGTGGCGAACCATGCTCTCCCAGATCGGCTCGGGCGGATCCTCGTACTCCATCGGCATGTCGAAGACGATCACCTCGCCCCTGTCAGGGCCATCGAGAACGTAGGCGATCCTGCTCACCAAGACCCGATCATCGATCTCCAGCGTGGGGATCATGGACTCGGAGGGGATGAAGAAGGCCTGGACGAGGAAGACCTTGACCAGTACCGCCACGACCACGGCCAGGAACAGCACGCCTGCGGCCTCGCGCGCGAAACGGCCGCCGTAGCGACGCCCCGGTGAGGGTGCGGGCGGGGCGTGTGCCCGTGATGGGGCAGGCTCCGTGCCGGGCCCGCTGTCCGCTTGCACGGGGTCTCGCACTTCAGGCCGCGGGCGGGCGGGATGTCTCCTAGCGCTTCTCCTTGATGCGCGCCGCCCTGCCTACCCGGCCTCTCAGGTAGTAGAGCTTGGCGCGGCGGACCTGCCCGCGGCGGGTCACCTCGATCTTCTGGACGATGGGGGCGTGAACCGGGAAGATACGCTCCACTCCGATACCGAAGCTGATCTTGCGAACGGTGAAGGTCTCCGAAAGGCCGCCGCCGTCCCGGGCGATCACCACTCCTTCGAATATCTGGATGCGCTCCCGACCGCCCTCGACCACGCGAACGTGTACCTTGACCGTGTCGCCGGGACGGAAATCCGGTACTTCTTCGCGCAGATGGGCGCGCTCGACATACTGGAGGTCGTTCATCGAGGTCTCCTTACGATCGCGATCCTGCCGGACCCGCGACCCGGCTGCTTCGTGAGATCGTGGGTCTGCCGGACAGGGTAAGCAGCCCGGGCAGTTTACCCGGTTCCGAGAGCCGATTCCAACAGGGACCGGCCGGAGCGTTCCTAACCCCAATCATTCATGGTGGGGGTCTGTCCAGGTGACGAGAATGGATGCTACGTACTCCTGGCCTGGGGTTACAACCATCTGACAGCCCCGTCTTGCAGTTGGTGCGGAATCAACCACAGGGTGAGGTGTGGCCGCTTGCGAATGATGTGGTTGAAGTGGCCCGATCCGCGTTGGTTTGCTGGGGACATGAATAATCAGGGTTAAAGGAGCAGGTCGGGGCGCCGTTCCCGGGTTCGGCTCTCCCGTTGTGCCTCTCTCCAGGCCTCGATCCGGCCGTGGTCGCCCGATACGAGGACCTCCGGAACGGCTCGACCCCTGAAGACCGCTGGTCGGGTGTACTGCGGTTCCTCGAGCAGGCCATGGCGGAACGACTCGTTCTCCAACGACCGGGGATTGCCGAGCACGCTTGGGAGCAGGCGGGCCACCCCTTCGATGACGGCCAGCGCGGCGGCGTCTCCTCCGGCCAGCACGAAATCACCCAGCGAGACCTCCTCGTCGATGAACTCCTCGACGAATCGCTCGTCCACCCCCTCGTAGCGGCCGCATACCAAGGTCAAGGCCCCGTACCCCGCCAGCCGGTCGAGCGTGCTCTGGCGGAGCGGCCGCCCGGCCGGCGTCAGCAGCACCTTGTGGGTGTGGAGCCGGCTCTCGATGGCATCAGCCAGCGGCCCGGGCATGAGCACCATGCCGGCGCCACCGCCGAAGGGAGCATCGTCGACCTGGCGATGAACGCCGACCCCGTACTCGCGGAGGTTGATGAGGCTCAGCTCCATGGCGCCGGATTGCACGGCCTTGGCGACCACGCCCACCCCGGTCGGGCCGGTGAAGAACCCGGGGAACAGGGTTATGACCGCCACGTCGATCATGGTTCCCTCACTCCGTCTCGATCCCGAAGAGACCGGCCGGGTGACCGTCCGTCCTCAGATGCGAGGCCGGACCCGGCCCTCGACCGCCTGGTAAAGGGTATCGCGCCGGACCGGGCTACGTCCGGCCCCCTCGATCACCGCCTCGAGTTCCGCCGCACCGACCTCCTGGCCGTGTGACGCCCCTGCGGCGCGCGAGATCGTCTCGTTCATCAACGTGCCGCCCAGGTCATTGCAGCCGGCCGAGAGCAGCCGGGCGGCGCCGTCCGTGCCCAGCTTCACCCACGACGCCTGGATGTTGGGTACCAGGCCATCCAGGGCCAGGCGGGCAACCGCGTGAACCAGGACCACCTCGTCCCAGGTCGGGCCCGGCCGCGCCCGTCCCCGGAGGTAGATCGGGGCTCCCATGTGGACGAACGGGAGCGGCACCAGTTCCGTGAAGCCACCGGTACGCCGCTGGATCTCCCGGATGACCTCCAGGTGGTTGGCCCAGGACACGGGGTCGTCGATGTGGCCGAACATGATGGTGGAGGTAGACCTGAGACCCAGCTCGTGGGCGGTGAGCATCACCTCGGCCCACTGTGACGTGCGGATCTTGTCAGGGCACAGGTGTTTGCGGACCCGGTCGTCGAGAATCTCAGCTGCAGTCCCCGGCAACGTGCCGAGACCGGCCTCCTTGAGCATCTCCAGGAACGCCCGGATCGGCATGCCGAGGGTGTCCGCCCCCTGCCACACCTCCAGTGGCGTGAAGCCGTGGACATGCATCTCCGGCACCGCCGCCTTGATCGACGACAAGACGTCCACGTAGAACCGGCCGGTGAACTCAGGATGTATCCCCCCCTGGAGGCACACCTCGGTGGCGCCGCGCGCCGCCGCCTCGGTGGTGCGGTTCACCACCTCCTCGATGGACATCAGATAGGGGTCGCCGCGCAGGTTCAGGCTGCGGGGACCCTTCGAGAAGGCGCAGAAGCCGCAGCGGAAGTAGCAGACGTTGGTGTAGTTGATGTTGCGGTTCACCACGTAGGTGACGGTCTCCCCCACCCGTTCCCGCCGGAGGACATCCGCCACGGCGGCTATCGCGTCCACGTCATCGCCGCGAGCCGACAGGAGGGTGACCATCTCGGGCACCGTGGGCGGCGTCGCCTCGATAGACCGGTCGAGTATGGCCCGAACCTCCGGCGATGCCGCCGCCATCCCGGGCCAGGCTCCGTCCGCCCACAGGGCGTCCGGCCAGGCCGCCGAGACACGCCGCGGGCTGAGAGGAGGCGAGGTCGCCATACCGGGCGCCCACTCGTATCGAGGCCGGGCGTACCCGCCTCCGTCGATCAGGTCCAGGTACGCCCTGAACAGATCGCGCGCCAGCGAGTCCCGAGCCTCGTCCACCGTGATCCCGCCTGGCACGGCCACCCGCTCGATCAGGCGACCGCCCAGCGCCACCCTGAGCTCACCGATCCGCTCGGTGTCCCAGTCACGCAGCAGAAGGTCGCGGGCGCCTTCATCGACGGCGGTGACGGCTTCCACAACGGAGTCGGCGAACACGGAAGGTCTGGCATCGATGGCAGGAAGGCCGCAGATGTCGGCAGCCTCGCCCACCCGACTCCGACCGGTGCGGAGGAAGGCGGCGCCCGTTCTCGCCAGGGCGTCGATCACCTCCGACCGGTCGTCCGTGTGGACCACCGTGAGCCGCCAGCCGGCAACCCCCTGATCCGACAGCTCCAGGGCCTCACCCGGTGGCAGGATCCAGGAGATGACCTCCTCTTCGGTTACCCCTACGGACACCGGCAGCAGTCCTCCGGACAGGCAGCCCGCCACCGACTCGGCGCCCGGGCTCCGCAGCTCGAGGGAGGTGGTGCCCTCGGCGCGGCGGGTGGCCGCCGCTGCCTCGGTGACCTGGTGGGCCGGTCGAAGGCGGCAGAACGTGATGTCGGTGTTGACCCGAGGTGTCATAGGGGCGCCTCCAAGCGACTTGAAGCATGCCTAGCGTACCCGTGATCATCGGTCGCGGCGCTCGCCCGGCCGATCATGCCCCGGTCGATCCAGGTCTCGCCGATGAACTCGGGATAGACGGGCAGGCGGGGCCTCAACTCGAAGCCGTGGGCCTCCGTCCGGGCTCGTAGCTCGTCCAGATGCGGCCAAGGCGCCTCCGGGTTCACCCAGTCGATCGTGAGCGGTGACACGCCTCCCCAATCGTTGATCCCGGCCTCCAGGTAGATCTCGTACCGCTCCGTGAGGTTGGGGGGCACCTGCAGGTTCATCTCCGGTCCGAGGATCCAGCGAGCCACTGCCACGACCCTGGCGAACCAAGCCGGTATCGGCTCGGCCGACCTCCGCATCAGGGTGTCGGCCTTGGCCCGGAAATTCTGGACGATGACCTCCTGGATGTGGCCCCGGCGGGCGTGGACCTCCCGGATGGCGAACAGGCTGTCGACGATCTCAGGGGTGTTCTCGCCGATCCCGACCAGGATTCCGGTTGTGAACGGGACGCGCGCCGCGCCGGCCGCCTCGATCGTCCTCATCCGGACGGCCGGGTCCTTGTCGGGACAGTTGTGGTGAGGCATCCCGGGCTCCATCAGGCGCGGAGAGATGTTCTCGAGCATCAGGCCCATCGAGACGTTGGTCGGGCGCAGGGCCTCGATCTCGGTCACGGTCATGATCCCGGGATTGGCGTGGGGGAAGAGACCCGTGCTCTCCACGATCAACTCGCTCATGGCCCGGACGTACCCGATCGTGGTGCTATGACCCTGGGTAGCCAGGAACTCTCGTGCCTGGGGCCACCGTTCCTCGGGACGGTCCCCCAGCGTGAGGAGCGCCTCGGAGCACCCGGCCGCATCACCGGCCTCGGCGATCGCCAGCACGTCATCGGGTGTCAGGTACTCCCCTCCCGCACCGGGTGGCTTGGCGAAGGTGCAGTACGTGCACACGTCCCGGCAGAGGGTGGTGATCGGGACGAACACCTTGGGGCTGTACGTGATCGTGCGTCCGCGCCCTTCGTCCCGCATCCGGCCCGCCAGCTCGAACAGCGGGCCATTGGCCAGCTTCCCGTCTATGTAGTCGACAGCAAGCTGGTGGTCGGGAGGTGGGTAACCCATTCGAGTCACGGATCTTAGAGGGGGCGCGGGCGGGTCGGTACGCGCGCGGCAGACCGGGGGTAGAGTGGACGAAGCGTGAAACTCACCCTGGGCACCTTCCGGGAATACACCCCGAGCAACTTCCGGGATGATGCTTTCGGAGGCATCACCGCGGCGGTGGTTGCTCTGCCCCTGTCGTTGGCATTCGGGGTGGCATCGGGACTCGGTGCCATCGCCGGACTTTACGGTGCCATCGCGGTCGGCTTCTTCGCCGCGGTCTTCGGAGGCACGAACACCCAGATCTCCGGTCCGACCGCGCCGCTTGCCGTGGCCATCTCCGTGGTGTTCATCTCCACCGGCGAGAGCCTGACCCAGACCCTCACGGTGGCGGTCCTGGCGGGCATATTCCAGATCCTCATCGGAGCGCTGCGGCTCGGTAGCTACATCGCTTACACGCCTTACCCCGTCGTGTCCGGATTCACGACCGGCGTCGGCGGCATCATCCTGTTCGTGACCACACTGCCGCTGCTCGGCGCCGAGCACGCGTTGGGAGGTCCGCTGGCGGCGGTGCGGGGCTGGCCCGCCGCGCTTGCCGACATCAACCTCGGCGCCGTGGTTCTCGGCGCGACGGCCATCGGCGTGAGCATCATCTGGCCGCAACGGCTCCGAACGGTCCTACCGACCTCGGTGGTGGCGCTGGTGGCGGGCACGGTGCTGGGCTTCACGGTCTTCACAGGCGCTCCCACCATCGGTGAGGTGCCCACCGGGCTGCCTGCTATCGCCCTGCCCTCGCTCACCCTCGGCATCCTGGCCGACTCCGCCCTCCCGGCGCTGACGATCGCTCTCATCGCCTCGATCAACAGCCTCCTCACCGCCCTGGTTGCGGACTCGATGACGGGCGACGATCACAACCCCAACCGGGAGTTGATCGGGGTGGGCATGGGCAACGTCGTCGCCGGGCTGATCGGCGCCATCCCGGGCGCCGGCGCCACCACGGCCACCGCGGCCAACATCCGCGCCGGCGGCCGCACTCGGGTCTCGGGCGTGTTATGCGCCGCCCTCATCCTGGCCCTGGTCCTGGGACTCGGGCGCTACATCGACCGGATCCCCCACGCCGTCCTGGCCGGCATCCTGGCGAAGGTGGGCTTCGACATCATCGACTGGCGCTTCTTCGCCCGGTTCCGTTTCATCCAGCGGGAGCACTTCCTGGTCATGCTGATCACGCTGGGGTTCGCCGTGTTCGTGGACCTGGTGACGGCGGTGGGCATCGGCCTGATCGCGGCCGCCCTGACGAGCGCCCGGCAGTTCGAACTGCTGGAGCTCGAGAGCATCGTGTCCGTTCCCCTGCTCGATGCCAGCTTCCTCGGCAGCCTCGACCTAGACGGGGACGATGACGATTTCGACATGTTCTCCGCCCGGGTGGGCCTGATCAAGCTGCGAGGAACGTTCACGGTCGCCTCGGCCAAACGGATGACCAGGTTGATCGGTCTCGACATTCGAGAACACGAGGTGGTGATCCTCGACTTCTCCGAGACCCTGTACGTGGACCCGAGTGCGGCCCAGGTGGTGGGGAGGCTGATCGACACCGCTCTTGCGGAGCAAACCGAGTGCATCGTGATGGGCCTGGATGGAAATGCCAAGACCAGCCTGGAAGCGTTCGACGTCCTGCGCCGCGTGCCGCAAGATCGCTACACCGAGAACCTCGACGAAGCGAGAGAGCTTGCCAGGTCCTTGCTGGGCTAGTTGCTAGTTGTGAGTTGCTAGATTATATCAGAATATATTGTTTACCAACTATGGACGGACGACTACTGCGGGGCGAGTAGGCCATCGGGAGGGTCCACCCGCAGCCACCCACCGGCCACATCGACTTCCGTAACGAGGGCCTCCACGAAGGGGATCTCGGCCTCCGAGCCGTCATGGCACTTGACCAGGAGCCGGTCCTGGGGGGCCTCGATCAGGTCGTCCACCACGCCGACGGTCTCGGATCCGATCCGCACATCCAGCCCGATCAACTGATCGGGCCAGTACTCGCCGGGCCGAAGCGCCCTCCTGTGTGCCTCGTCGATGAGGAGGTCGGCCCCCACCAGCTGCTCCGCCTTCTCTGCGGAGGTGATCCCGGCGAACTCTGCAACAGGACCCCCGGAGTGGGTGTGGAAAGCTCTCAGAACCAGGAGCGGGGCGTCCGGTAACCCGGTGCGAAACCGGGCCGGAGCGACGAAGCGTTGCGGATAGTCGGACTCGACCCGTACGCGCACAGCGCCGCCGAGCCCATGGACCCCGACGATCCGCCCGACCACCACCGGTACCCCGGTGGGTTGGCCGGCGCCCCGGGCCGGAGGCCTCGCTACCGCGCCCGCCTCCTGCCGCCGGACCGGTCCCGAGCGCTCAATCGACGAATTCGACCCCTACGGTGAGGCCTTCCTCTTCGGCCGCCGCCTGAGCGACGGTCCGGATGGCCCGCGCCACCCTTCCGCCCCGGCCGATCACCCGACCCATCTCGCCGGGCGCCGTCTTCACTTCGGCGAGCATCCTGTCCTCGCCCTGGTCGATCATCGTGACCTGTACGGCCTCGGTGTCGTCGACGATCGATGTAACGACATACCGGATCACGCGTTCTACGATCGCGCCGCTCATGCTTCACCGTCCTGCTGGTCGTCTGCGGGGGTTTGGTCCTCCTCCGGAGCGGCAGCCGGTCCCTCGGCAGCCGAGTCCTCGGCGGCCTCAGGAGACTCCGTCACATCCGGATCGGGGGGTGAGCTCTGCGGGGGGTCGTCGAGACGGTAGACGCCCGCCCGGGACACCTTCGGTTGCGCGACCGCCCCGGAGATCTCGAGCAGCTTCTGCACCCGGTCGGTCGGCTGTGCGCCGGTGCCCAGCCAGTACCGGGCCCGGTCGTTGTCGATCTCGACCAGCGAAGGATCCCGCCGGGGGTCGTAGCGACCGATCGACTCGATGATGCGACCGTCCCTGGGGGATCGTGCATCAGCCACCACCACCCGGTAGGTCGGCTGCTTCTTCTTACCCATACGCCTGAGGCGGATCTTCACCGCCATTCGTCACCTCTTTTTCTTCTTCTGGAGCTTCTTCGGAGTTCTTGGCTTCTTCTTAGGCCGGCCGGCCGGGCGGCGGCGACCCCCACCACGCGGGCGTTCCATCACCGTACCCATAAGGCCGCCAGGCAAGGCGCCTTCCACGCTTCCCGGGAACCCGCCGCGCATGCCGGGGAATCCCATCCTGGTCTTACCCCGCGACAGCGACTGGAACATGCCGCGCATCTGGTTGAACTGCCGCACCAGACCGGCCACATCCTGAACGGAGGTTCCCGAGCCCAGGGCGATCCTTCGCCTGCGACTGCCGTCGATGACCTTGGGGTTAGCTCGTTCGGCGCGGGTCATCGAGCAGATGATCGCCTCCGAGCGGCGAACCTCACGATCAACCGCCTGCGCATCCGCCATAGCGGGGCGCGCACCGGGGATCATACCAAGTAGCTCCCCCACCGACCCCATCCGGCGCAGGCTCTTCACCTGCTCGATGTAGTCGTCAAGGGTGAACTCCGCCCGTAGCAGGCGCTGGGCCATGTCGGCCGCCTGCTGCTGGTCGACTGCCTCCTCGGCCCTCTCGATGAGGGTCAGGACGTCGCCCATGCCCAGTATGCGGGATGCCATCCGCTCGGGATGGAATACCTCCAGATCCCGATGCCCCTCACCGGTACCCACCAACTTGACCGGGAAACCGGTCGCCTCCCGAACCGAGATGGCCGCGCCGCCCCGAGCGTCGCTGTCGAGCTTCGAGAGCACCACACCGGTCAGATCGATGTGCTTCGAGAAGCCTCTGGCCACCGCCACGGACTCCTGCCCCGTCATGGCGTCCAGCACGAGCAGCACCTCGTCGGGCGAGGCGGTGCGAGCCATGGCGCCCAGTTCGGTCATGAGGTCCTGGTCGATCTGGAGACGGCCGGCGGTGTCCACCACCACCACATCGAGACCCTCCCGATCGGCCTGCCGGAGGGCACTCCTCACCACGGATACCGGGTTTCTCCCACCGCCCTCGAACACCGGGACGCCGATCCGTTCACCCAGCTGTTGCAGCTGTTCCACCGCTCCGGGACGTACCAGATCGCCCGCAACCATCAGCACGCTCTTCCCGCAACGCCGGTAGTGGTCGGCCAGCTTGGCGGCGGTGGTGGTCTTACCCGAGCCCTGCAGCCCGACCACCAGCGTGGTAAGCGGCTTCCCACCGGTGGTCACCAGCGGTACGGCCTCGCTACCCAACGTCTCCAGGAGGGACTCGTGGACGATCTTGACCACCTGATGGCCCGGCGTGATGCTCCCGATCACCTCGGCGCCCACCGCTCGAACCCTGATCCGGTCGAGCAGCCGGTCGGCCACCTCCTGGTTCACATCGGCCTCGAGCAGAGCCAGCCGCACCTCGCGCAGGGTCTCGTCGACCTGGCGCTCGCTCAGACGACCCCGGCCCCGGATGCGATCGAACGCCGTCTCGAAACGGGCTGTGAGGGTTTCGAACACCGACGGGACTCCTCGCGGGCTGCTGGAGACAAGCTAGCGGGTTTCCGGCAACTACCGACTGACACCTGACCGTCCCGGGGTATTCTCCGGCCAGCAGAAACAACGTTGCCCGGGCAACATAACGGAGGGAATCCACTTGGGAATCACCGTCGTAGACCACCCGCTGAGCCGCCATTACCTCAGCAATCTCCGCGACCGGACGACCGATCCGGCCGAGTTCCGCCGCGCCACCCGCCGCCTCTCCTACATCCTCACCCTGGAGGCGACATCGAGGTTGGCCGAGACCGAGTACCGCCTGGAAACGCCGCTCGCGCCGGCGACCGGGTACCGCCCGGGCCCGCCGCTGGTGGCTGTCGCGGTACTCCGGGCCGGATTGGGGTTGATCGATGCGGTGGTGGACCTGTTACCCGAAGTGGCGATCGGCTACGTGGGAGTCCAGCGCGATGAGGAGACGGCCCGGCCGATGGCCTACTACACCAAGTTCCCCGAGATGAGGGAACGCACCGTCCTGGTCCTGGAACCCATGCTCGCCACCGGGGGCTCGCTGGGCTGGGCGGTGGAGCAGGTCAAGCAGGCCGGAGCGGCGCACGTGGTCGCCGTGTGCGTGGTGGCCGCGCCGGAGGGCGCCGCCCGGATGGAGCGCGAGCATCCGGATGTGGAGGTGGTGGCGGCGGCCATGGACTCCCACCTGAACGACAGCTTCTTCATCGTGCCCGGGCTGGGCGACATGGGCGACCGGCTCTTCGACACTCCGTGAGCAGCGTTCCCGTCGACGAGGGCGGGCGAACATTCACCGAGCGGGTGTACTCCACGATCGAGAGCCTCGCCGAGGGCGAGGTGGCCACGTACGGCGAGATCGCGGCCGATGCCGGCCGGCCGGGCGCCGCCCGGGCTGTCGGACGGATACTGGCGAACTCGGACGGCCTGCCATGGTGGCGGGTGGTGACGAGGGAGGGCCGGCTCGTGCCGGGTTTGGAGGACGAACATGCTCTCCGGCTGGCCCGCGAAGGGTTGGCGGTCCGGCACAACCGGGTCGTGCGGTCGTCCGGGGCAAAGCCGGAATGAGCGCTCGGAGCATCCGGGAGGCGATCCGGCACAAGCGCAACGGCGGGCAACTGGGTACCGACGACATCCGGACCTTCGTAGCCGGCGTGGTGAGGCGCTCGATCCCGGACTACCAGGCGGCCGCCATGCTCATGGCCATCTACTTCCGCGGGATGTCGGATGCCGAACTGGCCACGCTGACCGCTGCCATGATCGAATCCGGAGAACGGCTTGCCATTCCCTCCACCGTACCGAAGGTCGACAAGCACTCGACCGGCGGCGTAGGCGACAAGGTCAGCATTGCCCTGGCCCCCCTGGTGGCATCCTGCGGCGTGACCGTGCCGATGATGTCGGGGCGGGGCCTGGGACACACCGGAGGAACCCTCGACAAGCTGGAGTCGATCAGGGGCTTTCGGACCGCCCTCAGTACCAAGGAGTTCGGGCGGATAGCCACCCGTCACGGCGTGATCATCGCCGGCCAGTCCGACCAGATCGTCCCGGCCGACCGGATCCTGTACGCCCTCCGGGACAGCACCGCCACGGTGTCCTCGGTGCCACTCATCAGTTCCTCGATCATGTCCAAGAAGCTGGTCGAGGGCCTCGACGCGCTGGTGCTGGACATCAAGGTGGGGTCGGGCGCCTTCATGGAGACCGTGGAGGACGCTCGCCGCCTCGCCACGACCATGGTCGGGGTCGGCAAGTCCCACGGCGTCGCCACCAGGGCGCTGCTCACCGCCATGGACCAGCCACTCGGGCGGGAGGTGGGCAATGCCAACGAGGTCGTCGAGGCGATCGCCGTGCTGCGCGGCAAGGGTCCTGCCGACCTCTCCCTCCTCGTGAGGTCACTTGGTATCCACATGCTGGAGGCGGCAGGAGTGGACGGCGCCGCCCAGCGGATCGACCGGAGCCTGGAGTCCGGAGCCGGCGTGGCCAAGCTGGCCGAGATGATCAAGGCCCAGGGAGGCGACCCGAGGGTGGTGGAACAACCCGAGAGGCTTCCCGGCGCCGCTCATGCCCGGAGGATCCGGACTACCGGGCAAGGTTACGTGACGTCCATCGACGCCCGGGCCATCGGGCTGGCGGCCATGAGCCTCGGCGCCGGCCGCCAGACCATGGAGGATCGGATAGATCACGGGGTGGGCATCACGCTCTCCGCCAAGGTGGGTGACGAGGTGCGGAGGGGCGACGTGCTGGCCACCCTCCGCTTCAACGATCCCGGCCTTGCCGACCAGGCCTCGGCTCTCGTCGAGCGTGCCTACGTGATCGGCGCCCTCGAACCGGACCGGCGACCCCTCATCCTGGAGACGGTCGCCTGAAGGGCGGCGTCTCCCGGCAGCGCGGCCGGGCGGGCCGTCGACACCCACTCGGGGCCCGCGCAGACCGCTAGAATCGGCGCTTCCGAAGCAGGGTCGTCAGGAGTTCAAACGCAATGCAGGTGCTGGTGTGCGTGAAGCAGATACCCGATCCCGCCTCCCCCTCGTCGCTCGATCCGGACACCGACCGCCTGGTGAGACCACCGGAGCAGGTGCTGGACGACACGGATCGGTACGGCATCGAGGTGGGGCTCCAGCTGGCCGAACAGACGGACGGTGCGGTGACCCTCCTCTCCATGGGCCCGACGGGCACCATGCAGGGAATCCGCCAAGCCCTCGCCATGGGCGCCGACAAGGCCGTTCTCGTGGACGACCCCGCCCTGGAGGACAGCGATGCCCTGACCACCGCCAAGGTTCTGGCCGCTGCCGCCCACCGTGAAGGATTCGACGTCCTCGTGACGGGGGTCGAGTCCACCGACGGCTACTCCGGCGTGGTTCCCCAGATGATGGCCGAACTGCTGGTGGTACCGGCGCTCACCTTCGCCCGGAGGGTGGAGATGGACGGAGCGGACCTCCGGATCGAGCGCCAGACGGCATCGGGTTTCGATGTGGTGCTCTCGCCCCTCCCGGCCGTGCTGTCGGTCACCGCGGGGGCCGTAGAGCCCCGCTATCCCACCTTCAGGGGAATCATGGCGGCCAGGAACAAGCCGGTCGACAGCCTGACCGCGGCCGACCTGTCCGTAACGGATGGCCCTGGTCAAAGGGTGGTATCCGTGGCGCCGGCGCCCGAGCGAGAGGCCGGTGAGGTGGTGGAGGACGGCGGTTCCGGCCACCTCCGCATCGTCGAGTTCCTCGAGTCGGCAAGGGTTTTGTAGATGGCGACCTGGGTTTTCGCGGAAGCAACGGAACGAGGGCCGGGCGAGCCGGCCCTGGAGGTGCTGTCCGAGGTCGCCTCCCACGGTGAGGCAGTGGCCGTCTACCTGGGTGAGGCTTCCAGCGAGGCGCTTGGCGTCCTGGGCACCTACGGCGCGTCCACCGTGTACAACCTGACCGGTGGGGGCGACCTGCCTGCGGCGGCCGCCGCGGCGGCCCTGGCCGATCTGGTCGAGCGGGAGGCGCCCGGGGCGGTGCTGTTCGCCCAGACCTACACATCGCGGGACGTGGCGGGCCGGCTGGCAGCCCGGATCGACCGGCCGGTGATTTCCAACGCGGTCGACGTGGCGATCGGTGACGGCTGCACCGTCACCAGCGAGATCTTCGGGGGCACGCAACTGGTCCGGACAGCCTTCACCGGGCCGGGCCCGCACCTGGTGCTGGTCCGACCCAAGTCCTTCTCCGCCGAGGAGCGGGGGGGCGCTGTGAACCGGGTCGAGGAATACCCGCTCCCCGACGCCGGGCACGCCGGATCGCCGCAGGTGGTCGACACGACCGTTGAGCAGGCGGAGGGCCCGCAGCTGGGCAGCGCCAAGGTCATCATCAGCGGGGGCCGGGGGCTGGGCAGCGCCGAGGCGTACGCTCTGATCGAGGACGTCGCCGAACCGTTGAGCGCCGCCACCGGAGCCACTCGGGCGATCGTGGACGCGGGCTGGGTTCCCTACGCCAAACAGGTGGGGCAGACCGGCAAGACCGTGAAGCCCGAGGTCTACATCGCCTGCGGGGTATCGGGCGCCATGCAGCATCTGGTCGGGATGAAGGACTCGAAACGGATCGTGGCGGTCAACAAGGACCCGGAGGCGCCGATCTTCTCGGTTGCCGACCTGGGGATCGTGGGCGATGTACACGACGTCCTGCCCAAGCTCGCCGAAACACTCCGCGCCCGCGACTGACCATGGAGGGCCGCTCCGGCCGCATCCGGTAGCGTGACCTCATGGCAGGCCCCACCCTGGTTGAAATCGCCGGCGAGGAAGTCCGGATAACGTCACCGGACCGGCTGGTATTTCCCCGGCAGGGATGGACGAAACTCGACGTGGCCCTCTACTTCCGTACCGTGGCCGAGGGCTGCCTGCGCGGCGTGTTCGGCCGCCCCACCATGATGAAGCGGTACATGAAGGATGTCGACACGGCGCCGATCTACCACAAACGGGCGTCCAAGAACACGCCCTTCGAGACCGCACCCATACGCTTCCCGTCCCAGCGTCCCGGCCGGATGAACGTGGCTCGCTCCCGGGCCGACATCCTCAGGTTCGTCCAACTGGGCTGTCTGGACCTGCATCCGTGGCCGGTCCGAGCCGAGGACCTGGATCATCCGGACGAGCTCCGGCTCGACCTCGACCCCACGGAGGGGTTCGCGTTCGCCGATGTCAAGCGGGCCGCGCTGGCGACCAGGGAACTCCTCGAGGAGGTGGGCCTGGTGGGCTGGCCCAAGACCACCGGAAGCCGGGGTGTCCACGTCTACGTGCGCATCGCGCCGGAGTGGGACTTCTACCAGGCCCGCCGGGCGGTGCTGGCGTTCGGCCGCGAGCTGGAACGCCGCCATCCTGACCTGATCACCACCCGATGGTGGAAGGAGGAGCGGCGGGGAGTGTTCATCGACTACAACCAGAACGCGCGCGACAAGACCGTGTCCTCCGCCTACGGGGTCCGTCCCACCGGATACGTGTCGGCCCCGGTCACATGGGACGAGCTACCCGATGTCGAGATCGAGGACTTCCCGATGGATCGCTTCCACCGCCGGTACGCGGCGGTCGGCGATCTGACCGAAGGGATCGACGACCACCCCGGCCGGATCGAACGCCTGCTCGAGTGGGTGGAGAGGGACGAGGCCGACGGCGCGGGCGACGCGCCCTGGCCGCCGAACTACCCCAAGATGCCGGGAGAACCACCCCGGGTGCAACCCTCCAAGATGGTGAAGGCCAACTGGAAATAGTTGCTAGTTGATGGTTCTTAGTTGCTAGTTAGATCGACGACTACTGATTAGCAACTACCGGCCATAGCTCACAGGCTGGTAGCCCTGGGGCCCGACCGATTCTCGATAGTGCCGTGGTGTAATTAGCCTGCCCGACGGAAGTAGCGGATTCCCCCTCCTCCACCACCGAACTGTCCAGAGAGGAATCTGTGTGAAGACGTTCGTCAGAGCCTTCGCGTTCTTGGTGTCAAGGGCCCCCTGGGCAGTGGTCATAACCACGCTGGTCCTCTTCGGCGTCTTCGGCGCCCTGTCCACCCAGGTCGAGATAGGCCAGGGCAACGAGGGCCTCTCTCCGGACAACCCGGAACTGCTGGCCCAGGACCGGATCAGCGACCTGTTCGGCAGCGACGACACCCAGGAGAGCGTCATCCAGGTGATCGTTCGCAACGAGGGAGGCGACGTCTTCACCAGGGACGCCTACGACGTGGTGACCGCCATCAACTCCGTCCTGGCGAGCGATGCCCTGTCCGACAACCTCTCATCCGTTCCCGGACGGGGCGCGTCCTTCAGCTATCTCGACCCGGCGATCGACATGGCCGGAGAGAACGGCACCCTCGTAGACACCGATCAGGACGTCAAGGACCTGTACATCCAGGCCACCACGGGTCCGGAGGCCAACCCACAGTTCGCCTCGCTGGTCAGCCAGAACGGGGACCCATCCACAGCCACGGCCCAGGCGGGTCTGGTACTGATATTCACCGAGGTGCCGGTAGGGCTCGAGGAGGAGGCATTCGACGAGGCTGTCGAGAACGACTCTGTGGTGGCGGACGCCCTGCGGACCATACCCACCCCCGAAGGGTTGGAGGTCATACCCTTCAGCTTCACCCTGCTCTTCGAGGACAGCGGTGACGCCGGGAGCGAGATCGGGCGCCTCTTCGGGATGGCCGCCCTCATCATCCTCGTCATTCTCTTCTTCGTGTACTGGCTCAAGCCGCCGGGGCGGGGCGCCCTCGTCCAGTCCGGGCGCCGGACCCTGGCCGACACCCTGCTGACTCTCTTCACCATCTTTGCCGCCATCACCTTCATGCAGGGGATCGGGGTGCTGCTGGAACGGGCCGGGGTGATCGCCTCGTTCAACACCATCACCCAGATCATCCCCATCCTGCTCATCGGGCTGGGCGTCGACTACGGGATCCACATCACCTCCCGCTATCGCGAGGAGATCGGCCGGGGACAGGACGTGGACGGCGCCGCCCGCACCGCCATCGGCACGGTGGGAATAGCCCTGGTCCTGGCCACCGTCACCACCGCCATCGGCTTCCTCACCAACATCTTCAACCCCGTGCCGGCGCTGAAGGACTTCGGGATCCTGGCAGCGGTAGGGATAGTCGCCTCGTTCGTCCTGACCCTCACCTTCTTCCCGGCGGCCCGCAAGATCCTGGATCGCCGGACCGAGCGGCGGGGCAGGTTCTCATGGGCGTTCCTGCGGCTGCTGATCGTGGCTCGGAAGGTGGACCGCCACGTGGAATCCAAGGGCTCCCTGCCCGTGGCGGGCATGAGAGCCTCTTCGGAACGCCTCCTGCCCTCCCTGATAGCCCGTACCTCGTGGCTGGCGGAGAAGATCCCCGTAGTGATGGTCATGGCAGCCATGGTGCTGGGAGGCCTGGGAGTGTGGGGACTCGCCCAGCTGGAAACCCGCTTCTCGGTCACCGACTTCCTTCCCAGCGACGCTCCCGGGATCCGGGCGCTGGAGATCCTGCAGGAGGAGTTCGGAGGAGGCCTGGGGGAGTCCACCCAGATCCTGATCGAAGGCGAGGACCTCGCCACGCCGGCGGTCCACAACGCCCTGGTCTCGGCCGGTTCGCGACTGAACGAGGTCGAGAACGTGCTGGTGTTCGAGACTCCGAGGGGGCCGATCGCTTCCGCCAACTCACCGATCTCGATACTCAACTCCCTGAACCGCGGCGGCCCGCAGGGTCCGCCCTCCGAACCGGTCACCGCCGCGGCCCGGGCCGCAGGCGCAAGCCAGGATCTCCGGGTTCCCGCCGGCGCCGACGTCACCCCTCTCTGGGACGCCATGTTCGAGGTGGCCCCCCAGCGAGCGGCGGACGTCCTTCACCAAAGCGGGTCGGGCTACGACGCACTGCGTTTCGACATCGGCACCCAGGCGGGAGAGACCGGAGCACTGCAGCTGCGACAGGACCTCCTGGACAACTTCTCGGAAGTCTCCGACCTGGGGGTCAGCGTGATAGCCACCTCCACCGGGATCATCACCAACCTGATCGTCAAAGAGTTGGCGGAATCGCAGACCACTTCGCTGCTCATCACCCTGGTGGTCGCCACCGTGGTGCTGATGGTCAGCTTCTGGTTCGAGAACCGCCGACCCTTCCTGGGTGTGCTCACCATGGTCCCCGTGGCGCTGGTGGTGTTCTGGACCTACGGATTGATGTACGCGACGGGCATTCCTTTCGGACCGGTTACCGCCACCCTGTCGGCACTGTCGATAGGAATCGGGGTCCCCTACACCATCCACATCGCCCGCCGTTTCGGCGAGGACCGGGTCCGCATGGAGAGTCTGGACGAGGCCCTCCGCTCGACGTCCCGCCATACGGGCGGCGCGTTGGCGGGGTCGGCCTTCACCACCATGGCCGGGTTCGGGATCCTGATCACCTCAAGGCTCGTTCCCTTCCAGCAGATGGGACAGGTCACGGTGTACGCCGTAGGACTCTCCCTGGTGGCAGCCATCCTGGTGCTTCCGTCCCTGCTCGCACTCTGGGAAAGGTGGCACCGCCGGAGGGAAGCGACCAGAGCCACTTGATCAGGGCAGCGAGCGCAGCACCACCTCGGCGCTGAGGGGCCGGGCCACGCAGGTGAGCACCACCCCGGCGGCCTGCTCCGCCTCGGTCAGGGCGAACGGGACGCCGGGATCCACCTCTCCGTCCACCAGGAGGGCGCGACAGGTGCCGCACACCCCGGAGCGGCAGGCGTAGTGGAGCGGCGAGGACGGCCCGCCCAGTGCGTCCAGCAGCACGTCTCCGGCGGCAGCCCTTCCTTCGCGGTCGTGATCCTGAAGGCGCACCAGCGCGCCCTCGTACGGTACGGGCGCTCCCTCCCGGTGCGGCGGTTGGTAGCGCTCCACCAGCAACCGGTCGTCTGGTGCCCCGAGCGACCGGAGCCGGGCTTCGACGGTGCGGTTCATTCCCTGCGGGCCGCATATCAAGTACCACACGTCCGCGGTGGTCGGTGGGCGGGATGTCAGGAACCGATCCACCGCCCGGTGGTCGATGCGGGCTCCCCGGCTGCTGAACAGACAGGAGAGGCGGAACCGGTCCGGGTGATCTGCGGCCATGGTCGCCAACTCCCCCGCGGAGATGGCATCACGCGGCGCCCGGTTGCCGTAGAGGAGATGCACCACCGAGCCCCCCTCGAGTGCCAGGACTCCCCGGATGACGCCAACGATCGGCGCGATGCCGCTTCCGGCCGCGAAGCAGTAGAGGGTGCGGCGCCCCGCAGTGCTGATCCGCACGTCGAAGCCCCCGGCTGCGGCAGGCTCCACCCCCACCACATCTCCTTCCCGGGCACTTTCGACCAGGTGCCTCGACACCAGGCCGCCGGGGTGACGCTTCACGGTTATGGCCGGTGGCTGGGCCAACTCCGGTGTGGAACTGAGCGAGAATGCCCGGCGGTGCTCCTCCCCCTCCAACATGACGCGGACTATCACGTACCAACCGGCCGACCCCCCGACAACGTGGCCGGGATCATCGAAGGTCACGGTGACCGCGTCGGCGGTCACCGGGCGGATCCGGGCGATGCGAAGGGGATGGGCGGTCCGGTCCTCCGGACTCACCCTACGATCTCCGAGAAACCCATCCCCTCGGGCCGGACCAACTGGTCCATGGTGCAGTCGAGGGGCCTCTTGTCGGTCCGCCACCGCTCCAGCCGGGTGGCATGGCGGAACCTGCCCCCCTCCAGCTGGTCATAGCTGATCTGGACCACCAGGGTGGGCCGGATCGGGATCCACGCCATCGAGCGCTGCCCCGTCCACCGGTTCACGGATCCCGGAGCCCGGGCGCCCTCGCCGCCGAAGCTCGCCTCCGTACGCAACTGCTCCAGCACCGGCAGCAGGTCGATCCGTTCCTGGTCGGACAACCCGGATGTATGCCCGATGAAATGCAGGTCGCCCTCCGCGTTGTAGAGACCCAGGAGCAACGAACCGACCCGGTCGCCCTCCTTGTGGATGCGGTAACCGCCGACCACGCAGTCGGCGTCGCGGCGATGCTTCCACTTGATCCACTCCCGCTTACCGGGCCGATACGTCCCGCCGGCTCGCTTGGCGATGATCCCGTCACATCCGGCCGGCTCGAACTCGTGGAACCAGCGGGAGGCCTCCTCGAAGTCTCCGGTGGCGGGGGTCAGGTGCCAGGGGGCCCCCAAGGGGCCTACCAGCTCCTCCAAGCGATCACGGCGGGTCCGGTAGGGAGTATCCAGCAGGCTCTCGCCGGCGTCGGCCAGCAGATCGAAGGCCGCCAGGCGGGCCGGAAGCTCCTCCGCCAGCCGGCTGATACGCGACTCCGCAGGGTGGATGCGCATCTGGAGGAGGTCGAACTGGGTCATGTCGTCCACCACCATGAGGATCTCGCCGTCGACCACCGTACCCGGCGCCAGGCGCTCGAGGGCGGGCCGGAGTTCCGGGAAGTAACGCAACAGGGTCTTGCCGTTGCGGGAGTCCAGGCGCGGCGGGTCGCCGCCATAGGCGATCATGCGGAACCCGTCCCACTTGGGTTCGTAGACCCAACCCTCTCCCCGGGGCGGCGTCTCCCTTACCCGAGCCATCATGGGTTTGATAGGAGGGCGGATCCCGTAAGCGGAAGGGGTTCGGGAACCGTTGCGAGGCGTCATCCTGCGATCCTTCCCTGCGATCCTGAAGTTCACGCATAGTGGACACTGCCCCGGTTTCCTCGGGACGCCCGCGATGATAGGGGTACGGACCTTCGGCCTGGCGTCCACCCCCGAGCGAGACTTACATCAGTGCCGTGCTACTCGTTGCAATATAATTCAGGCTCTAGTAATCTTGAGGTGCATCACCACGAACCGGTGGGGGAGACTGAAGGTGGGCCGACGGCCGCACAAGGTGGGAATACTCGGAGCAGCAGCTGTCGCTCTGATAACCGCAGTAGTAGCGGCAACGCTGCTACAGGAGGATGACGACGCCGGTGTCGTGTACATGGCGGCCAGCGGCGTCGTCTACCAGTCATTGGAGGAGTTGGCCACCATCGCGGACCTCATAGTCGTCGGGACCGTGACCGGAGTGGCGGCCCGAGCCGATGACTACCGCACCAACGACCCGGACCTGCTCGCCGCCTACGAGCGGGCCGGCGTGCGCCCACGCCCGATCGTGTTCTACGAGATCGCCGTCGGGGAAACCCTCAAAGGGCAAGCCGGCGAATCGGTCTACGTAGGGCGCATCGACCCGGAGCGGGCAATCGTCCTCGATGTGACGCCGCTCCGCCCGCGCCAGGAGGTTCTGCTCTTCCTCCGCGGCCGTGAGACGCCCCCCGGTCTCCACTTCACGGGCGCCGGCCTCCCGGTCGGCCAGACCTCTTACATGCTGCTGGGTATGGACAACGGGGTCTTCGATGTCTCGAGAACCGGATCGGTCACCCCGCGGATGCCCGCCAGATTCACCATGGGCACCGTGCCGAGCGACCTCTACGGCGTGAGGACACGACTGCAAGCCGGCGGGAACACCCCGGCCTGAGGAACGGCTAACAGAGAGGACCGACCGTGATCGCATTCGACCGGAACCGGAGGGCGAGTACTGGCGCGCGAGTATCGGAACACGAGACTCGAGACCAGACCGAGGACATCATCGACCGGAAGATCCGCAGATGGGAACGAACGCTTCGGGACAACTCCCTGTGGGGAATAGAGCCGGCAGCCCGCATCGAGCAACTCGCTGCCGACCTGGCGGGCGACATGGATCGGATAGCGATCACCGAAGGCCTCGCCAACCAGGGGGACTACCAGGTACTGGCACTCCTGCGGAACGCTCAGCACCGGGAAGAGTCCGTGACCCCGACCGACGCGGCGCAGCAGCTGGGGATGACCACCGCCACCATGGTCAGCCGGGTCGATCGCCTCGAACAGAACGGTTACGCGCGGCGCGTCCGCCACCCGGCCGACCGTCGAGCCGTCAACCTGGTCATCACCCCCGACGGCATAGCCAGCGCCGAACGCATGGTGCGGAGGCGCACCGAAGACCGCAGGAGGCGCCTGGCAGTGCTCACGTCGGACGAGCGGAATGACTTGACAGTGCTGCTGCGCAAGCTGGCCGAGTGTTGGTCGGTTACGGACGAGCCTCCCCAACCGGCTTGAGGAAATGATTCAGGCTTCGAGAGAGAACCCATAGGGATGGAGATCGGACAGGTGGTGGCGCCGGACCTCGCTGCCCTCCCCGGCCGCCACCACAACCCACTCCACACCGAACTCGTTCATCAGTTGCCGGCAGTTCCCGCACGGATAGGCGTTGTCGACGCCGTCGGCGTCGACACAGGCCACGGCCACACCTTCGATCCTCCGCACGCCCCGGGCCACCGCGCCGCTGATGGCGGTCGCTTCCGCGCAGATGGACGAACCGTAGGCGGCATTCTCCACGTTGGAACCGGTATGGCGCCGGCCTTCGGAATCCACCACCACCGCGCCCACCCGGAACCGCGAGTAGGGCGAATAGGACCGTAGAGCCGCCCGGCGGGCCTCCGCAGCCAGATCGTCGGTGTTCACGCCGCGCCGCCTCCCACCAGGGCGTCCACAAAGGACGGGCCGTCGAACGGGAGGAGGTCACCACTCCCCTCACCCACACCCACGAACTTCACCGGCAGCGAGAGTTCATCCTCGATCGCCAGCACCACTCCCCCCTTGGCCGTACCGTCCAGCTTGGTCAGGACAACGCCGGTGACACCGACCCGGGCGAACCGGCGCGCCTGAGCGAGCCCGCTCTGGCCGGTGGTGGCGTCCATGACCAGCAGCACCTCCGACACCCGATCACCGTCCCGGCCGAGCACGCGGACGATCTTGGCCAGTTCCTCCATCAGGTTGTGGCTGGTGTGGAGGCGACCGGCCGTATCGACGATCAGCACGTCGGCGCCCCGGGCACGGGCCGCCCCGAGAGCGTCGTAGGCCACCGACGCCGGGTCGGCGCCCCGGGCGCCCGAGACCATCGGGACGCCCAGGCGCTCGGCCCAGACCTTGAGCTGCGAATCGGCCGCAGGACGGAATGTGTCGGCGCCCCCGACGAGAGGGCTCTTGCCGGCCGCGGCGAGGCGGTGCGCCAACTTGGCCACGGTTGTGGTCTTACCCGCCCCGTTGACGCCCACCAGGACGATGATCGAAGGATCTCCTTCCAGGTGGAGATCGCGGTCGTACCCGGCGAGGCTGCGGTTCAACTCGGCGCGGACCACGGCTCTTATCTCATCGGCCCCGGACAGACCGGCTTGGCGAGCTGCTTCGACGATCCGCCGAGCCGCCTTGACTCCCATGTCGGCGGCAATCAGATCCTCCTCCATCTGCTCCCACGGTGCGGCCGATCCCGGAGGGCGGGTCCAGACGGACTCGAGGTGACCCCGGACCCTGGAAAGGGCAGCACCCATGGCGGTTTCCTGCGGGTGCGGCGCCGGCGGCCGTGCTCTCCGGCGGCGTTTCCGCGCCCGGGCGACAACGACACCCAGCACCACGAGGAGAACAAGCCAGACGGCTAAGGAGGCCATCGACTCCGGCAGCTCGATCCCCAGGAAGGCAACCGGCCATGGGACTACGGGAGCCATCGGATCGGACCTCTCGATCGCGGATCACCGGTTGGCGACCTCACTAGTGGTCTGTCTGGGTAATGGCGGTGTGGTATGGCCAGGCAGCGGTGTTCCTCGCAAGGCCCGCTGACGAAGGCGTACCCGCAGCGGTACGTTGAGGAAGCGGAACGCAGCGACGGGACGCCGATGGCCGCCAGAGCACCCGGTTGTTTCGCAGACAGACCACTGCTGATGATTCTATCCGGCCGGGTAGGCGACTGCCCATCGGCGACCGGTTGCCGGTGATCGGAATCCCCGGGACCGCTCGTCTCTAGGCGGCCGTTACGGTGCCGGCCGGGATCCGTTTCATGTCTCGTACCAGCGCCCTCGAGGATCCGCCCGGCGCCATGGTCACCCCGTACAGCGTGTCGGCCACCCGTACGGTGGCCTGCTGGTGGGTGATCAGCACCAGCTGGGAGCAGGCCGAGAAATCCTCGACCAACCTCAGGAAACGTCCCAGGTTGGCTTCGTCCAGGGCCGCATCCACCTCGTCGAGGATGTGGAAGGGACCGGGCCGGGCCTTGAAGACCGCGAACAGGAAGGCCAGCGCCGCCAGCGACCGCTCCCCTCCGGACAGCAGCGCGAGCTTGCCGACCTTCTTCCCGAACGGCTGGGCTCGTATCTCCACGCCCGCCTCCAGCGGGTCGGTCGACCCGCTCAGGATCAACTCCCCGCTGCCACCGGGGAAGAGAACGGAGAAGCAGCTGCGGTAGTGGCGCGCCGTGTCGTCGAAGGTCTTCCTGAAGAGCTCGTGCATCTCGGCGTCCAGCGCGTCGATCGCCTTCCTGATCTCCGACCTTGCGTGCTCGATGTCGGCCATCTGGTCGGTCAGGCGCCGGTATCGCTGGTCCAGTTCCCGGTACTCCTCGGCGGCCAGCCGGTTTACGGGACCCATGCGGGCCAGTGCCCTGGTGAGCTCCTCCACCCGCGGCTCGGCGCCGGGTCGCTGTTCCGGTGGCACGGTGGCGGCCAGAGCCGCTTCCTTCGTGGAGTCCGCGTCCCTCCGCAACCGTTCCGCCACCGACTCCTCGCGCACTCCGACCTCGGCCACCGCGACCTCGAGCCTGCCCATTCGACTCCGGGCGGACTCCTGCTCCCGGTCGACGGCCGCCTTCCGGGTGCGAAGCGCGTTCACCTCGCCGGCGGAAGCCGTGGCCATCGCCCTCGACCGCTCACGGCGCTCGACGAGCTCTCCCAGCCTGTGGTGGGCTACCTCGGCCACCCGCAGCGTCCAGTGCTCGATGTTGCGGGCATGCTCCAGACCTGCCTGCTCGGTCGTGGTGTCGATTCCATCCGCCAGCTGCAGGGTGACCGAGTCGACCCGGTCAGCCAGCAAGCGGCGCCTCTCGGCCGCCGCTCCGAGCGCGCGGACCGATTCCTCGCGCGCCGCTCGCGCCTCCGCCAAGCGGCTCTCGGCGGAGGACCGCTGCTCGGCCAGTATCTCGGTCGAGTCACGGCCGGCCGCCTCACCGCTCTCCGCCTCGGCCACCAGATCCCGCAGTTCTTCGAGGCGGCGCTCGTTCCGCTCCGCCGATCGGCGGGCTGCTGCCGTACGCGCTTCCAGGCCGGCAATCTCCTCGGCCGATGCGGTCTGTGCCCGGCGATTGTGCTCGAGAGCGCCGGTCAGGTCCTCATGCCGGGAGCGCAGCGCGGCGACCTCCGCCCGGGCGGACTCGTCATCACGGCGAGCCGCCTCCATCCGGACCCTGGCCTGCGCCTCGGCCTCTCGGGCGGCCTCCATCTCCCGACCCGCCTTCCCGGCAGCCCGCCGCGCCGCAGCGATCATGTCCGGCGAACCCGAGTCCGGATCGGTCGGGTAGATGCCGAACCGGGTAATCAGGTCACCTTCGGCGGTGACCGCCCGGACTTCCGGCACGTTGCGGACGATCTTCCACCCCTGGCTCCAGCTGTCCACCAGCAGGACGTCCCCGAGCAGGCCGGCGCCCACGCCCGATCGGGCTACCGGCCCGAGTTCGTCACGGAGCCTTGTCGCGCCCCACCGGTCTGCCACTGATCGGGCCACCGACGCGTCCGGACCGGATTCCGGCACCACCAGGGGAACGGACCCCTTCCCCCCGGTCTTGATCCCGTCAACCACCGTCCCGACCGCCTCGGGGCCGTCCACCACCAGAGCCTCGGCCCACGCGCCCAGGGCCGCCGCTACCGGGCGCACCAGCCGCTCGGGCACGTCGAGGAGCTCGATCAACTCACCGAGCACTCCATCCGACATCTTGATCCGGTCCCGGGTGCGGGATGACGCCCCGCCGGCGGCCTCCAGCGCATCCAGCCGGGCTCGCGCCGCCGCCTGAAGGGTCTCGACCGACCTCAGACGCTCCTCGCATCGGGCCCATTCCGACTCTGTCCTCTGACGATCCTCGCTGCGCTCCCGACCCAGCCGTCCGGAAGAGTCCAGGCGCTCCTCTGCCGACGCCACCTCCCGGGCGAGCTGGTCGGCCAGCCGGGACTGCTGCGCGAGGCGGGTGCGAGCCTCGTCAGCAGCCCGCAGGTACTCCGTGATACGGTCGGCGTCCTTGCGGGCCGCAACCTCGCTCTTCCTGAGTTCCGCCCTCACGATCGCGGGCCGGTTACCGGCCCGGAGATCTGCATCGGCGGGGATGTCCCGTAGCCGCTCCTCGGCCACATGCAGCTCGGCCCTGCAGCGTTCCGCATCCTGACGAGCCTGCTCCTCCCGGTTGGTTGCCGCGTCCAGCCGGGCGGACAGCTCGACGGCCTGGTCGGTGAAGCGCCGGTAGGCGGCCTCCATCCGGCTGATCTGCTCGGCCCGCCCGCGGGCCCGCTCGTGCGACACCCGGGCGACGCCGGCCAGCCGGGCGGCCACGGTCCGCAGATCGGCAATCTGCTCCCCGGACCGGTCCAACTCGGCCGCCAACTTCTCCGATCGGTGCTCGGTGGCTTCGATCAGTTCCCGGATCCGGCCCTGTTCGGACTCGCTGCGGGCGACCCGGCGCTCGATGTCGGTTCGCTCCCGGTCCAGTTCCTGTCTCTTGCGGGCCAGGGCGCGCAATTCCTCCCCACCGAGCCATAGGCGGAGCGAGCCCAACTCGGAGCGCATCTCCTCGTACCGTTCGGCGTCGCGGGCCTGTCTCCGCAACGGTCGTTTCCGGCGCTCCATCTCACCGGCGATGTCCCGTAGACGTACCGCATCCGCATCCGACTGTTCGAGCCGGCGGATGGCCTTCGCCTTCCGGATGCGGTGCTTGCGGATCCCGGCCGCATCCTCGATGATCTCCCTCCGCTGTGCCGGGCTGCCTCCCAGGACGGTGTCAAGTCTGCCCTGGCCCACGATCAGGTGCTGGCGCCTACCCAACCCGCTATCCGAGAGCAGTTCCTGGATGTCGAGCAGGCGGCAGGGGGCTCCGTTTATCTCGTACTCCGACGTGCCTCCCTTGAACAGCCGGCGGGTGACGGCGACCTCGTCGAGGTTCAGGGGCACGGACCGGTCGGAGTTGTCCATCACCAGCGTGACTTCGGCACGCGAGTGGGCAGGTCGGTCCGCCGTGCCCGCGAACACCACGTCGTCCATCTGGTCGGCGCGCAGCGCCCTGGTGAACTGGGTGCCCAGCACCCAAGACACCGCGTCCACGATGTTCGACTTGCCGGTCCCGTTGGGTCCGACCACCACCGAAACGCCGGTCCCGAACTCCATGAGGGTCCGGTCGGCGAACGACTTGAAACCGAGCAGCCTTATCGATTTGAGACGCAAGTCACATCCATGTGATTCCGGCCCGGCGAGTCTAGCCGTGTTCTCCGGGAATCTGTGGTTCCAGCTACATCACCAGAGCCGCGGGTTCTCCGCGTGGCGGGTTGTCAGGCCTGGCAGGCCGGGCATCGGTGCGAGGACCGGCCGTTGATCCTTGCTTTCACTATCGGGGCGCCACAGCGCCGGCATGGCTTGCCTTCCCGCCCGTACACCGACAGATACTCGAGGTGCCGCCCGGCCCTTCCGTCCGGAAGCAGGTAGGCGAGGTCGTCGAGGGATGTCCCCCCGTGCTCGAGACCATCCGCCAGCACCCGCCCGATGGCAGTGCGTATGGCGCCCACCTCGGCCAGGCTGAGCGAGCCGGCCGGACGATCGCCGGCGATGGCGGCCGCGAACAACACCTCGTCGGCGTAGATGTTGCCCAGTCCGGCCAGGTAGCGCTGGTCCAGGAGCAAGGTCTTGGTGGCCACGCGACGGCCCGCCGCCCCCGATGCCAACTCGCGGGCCGAGGGGAGCGCGGTCAGGGCGTCGGGCCCGAGACGGGCGATGCTCGACGCGGCCAACTCGTCCGCGGTGAGCGCGGCGGTGAAGCCGAAGGTACGCGGGTCGACCATCCTGACCTCCTGGCCGGCATCCGTCCGCACCACCACCCGCGTGTGAGGGTGCCGGGGTGCCTCGCGAGCGGTGACCGACATCCGGCCCGACATGCCCAGGTGAAAGACCCAGGTGAGGCCCTCCCCCACCTCGATGAGCAGGAACTTGCCCTTGCGGCGCAGCTCACCCACCACCTGGCCCGACAACCTGGGCACGAAGTCCACCGGATCCGGTTGGCGCCGCAGCATCCGGGGATGGAGAGCCTCCACCGCCACGACAGTGCGCCTGGCCAGGACCGGCACGAGCCCGCGACGGGTGGTCTCGACCTCGGGAAGTTCAGGCACCCTCGTGGCGCAGTTTGCTCAGGGCCTGGCGAGCGGCCGACTGCTCGGCCTCTCGCTTGGACCGGCCGGATCCCGACCCCAACTGGTCGTCCCCGACCGAGACCCGGGCGGTGAACAGCCTCTCGTGGTCGGGTCCGGCGCCTATGACGGTGTACCGCACCTCGTGCGCGGCACTACCCAGCTCCACGTTGAGACGGCTCTTGTAATCACTCCTACCCGGTGATTCCGCTTCGGTCGTGATGCGCTCCTCCCAGATACGCATGACCAGATCACGGGCCACGTCCAGTCCGCCATCGAGATACACGGCGCCGATGACAGCCTCCATCGCATCGGCCAGGATGGAGGGCTTGCTCCGGCCACCGGTTGCCTCCTCGCCCTTGTCGAGAGCGAGGAACCGGCCCAGTCCCAAGCCGTCGGCCATCCGGTGAAGCACGTCCCGGTTGACCACCGATGCCCGGAGCTTGGCCATCTGCCCCTCTGACAGGCATGCGTATTCGTGGAAGATGAAGTCGGTCACCACCAGCTGCAGGATGGTGTCGCCCAGGAACTCCAGTCGCTCGTTGGAAGGCCCCTCGCCGGTCTCGGCCACCCATGACCGGTGACGCAGGGCCTGGTCCAGATGGCCTGGATCGCGGAAGCGGTACCCGAGGGCCGACTCGAGGCCTCCGCTTCCGGTCACGAGCGGGCCAGCCCCCGCTCCATCCGTTCGGACAGACCGCCCTTGACACCTTCGGCCGCCAGCCCGACGGCGTTGAAGACGGCGTTTCGTGACGATGACCCATGGCCGATCACCACGCCGGACCTGGTCCCGAGGAGATAGGCCCCGCCGGCGCACAACTCGGGATCGATCAGCATCCGGACCTCTTCGACGACCCTCAACATCTCTCCGGGAATGCCGCCCGGGCGACGCCCGAAGGCATCGCTGACCAGCGCGAGGACCAGCCCGGCCGTCCCTTCCATCGTCTTCAGCACCACGTTGCCGGTGAAGCCGTCGGTGACCACCACGTCGGCGACGTCGCCCGGAATGTCCCCTCCCTCGATGTTGCCCACGAAGTTCACCGGGGCCTCCTCCAACAGGCCGAAGGCGGATCGCTCCACCTCACGACCCTTGGAAGGCTCCTCCCCGATATTGAGCAAGCCCACCCGAGGCCGGTCGATCCCGTAGACGATCTCGGCCACCAGCGCGCCCATCACCGCGAACCGGACCAGATGAGCGGGCTTCACCTCCAGGTTCGCCCCCGCGTCGAGTACCAGGGTCGGGATCCCGGTCGCGCGAGGGATCGGTGTGGCGATGGCAGGACGCTGGATGCCTTCGAGACGCCCGATGACGATGGAAGCCGCGGTCATGGCCGCCCCGGTCGATCCGGCCGACACCAGGGCGTCGGCGTCCCCGGAAGCCACCAATCGGGCAGCCACCATGATCGAGGAGCGCGGCTTGTCCCGCACCGCCCTGGCCGGATCCTCCCCCATCCCCACCACATCCGGCGCGTGGACCACATCGAGGTCGGCACCGGTCGCCGTCAACTCGGGCTCGATGACCTCCCTGTCCCCCACCAGCACCAGTTCGTTTCCCGCGCCGGCGGCCATGATCGCTCCGGCCACGATCTCGGCAGGGCCGCGATCCGTTCCCATGACGTCAAGAGCTATCCGTGCCAAGAGGGTCTTCCGCCGCCCAGGACTATCGGCGCCAGCCGTGCCGGATTCAGCTGTAGGTTTCCACCACCGTTCGATCGCGATAGGTCCCGCAACCCCCCGGACCGGTGCAGGCGCGGTGCGGCAGTTTCGGGTTCCCGCACCGTCCGCAGGTGACGGTGCGAACCGGGCGCATCCTCATAGCCTCCGCCTTCCGGCGGCGGGTCCGCGAGCGCGACATTCTCTTCTTTGGTACTGCCATCACACACCTCTCGGATCACTTGCGGGAGCATCCGCCCCTCTACCGATCACGCCGTCTCGAGCGGGACCTCCAGCAGGGCTTCCAGCGTGGCGAACGGAGAATCCCGAGACTCGGAGTGCCCCTGGCAGGAACCCTCGTTCAGATCGACGCCGCATACCGGACAAAGGCCCCGGCAGGACTCAGAGCATAGCGGTACCAGCGGCACCGACAGGCACAGCTCATCGTGGAGGACGCCGGAAAGGTCGATGTCTCCCTCCTGGCCGATCGCCGGCATGTCGTCGCGGGCTTCCTCACCGTAGGCCTGCCGTACCGGAGCCTCGGCATCGAAGCCGACCGGGTCCAGGCACCGGTTGCAACGGAGCACCATCTCCGCCCTGGCAGCGCCGCGCACCCATACCCCGCCCGCCATCGCCTCGAGACGCAGGTCCGCCGTGACCGGACCGCAATCCTCGACCTGGTCCAGCACCGGCTCCACCTGCCCGGTAAGGGTGACCTGCCGGGTGGATCCGGGGCGGTTGACCAGACCGGAGACGTTGACCACGAAGGTGTTCACAGGCTTCATCGGAAAGCTGTCCCGGTGAAGGGACTCCTACCCGATCGAGCGGGTCTGGTGGAGTTCGGACCGCATGGAGCGCACCTGGTCGAGCACTCTCATCAGCACGTCCTCGAGCCGGGACAGACGATCCTCCGCGTAGTCCTCCGCCTCCAGCCGGATCCGATGGGACGTGTCCTCGGCGCGGCGGACCAGGATGTTGGCCTCCTCGGTGGCCTCAGCGATGATGTTGGTGTTCGACACCATTTCCTTGGCCCGCTGGCGAGATCGCTCGATGACCTCCCGGGCCTTCTCGTTGGTACGGGCGATGAAGGTATCCCGCTCCCGCACCATCCATCGGGCCTGCCGCATCTCATCCGGCAGCCGATCCGCCAGGAGCCCGAGAACGGTGAGCATCTGCTCCCGATCTATCAGAACCTTGCCCGATCCGGGAATGGCCTTGGCTTCGGACATCGCCATCACCATCTCCGAGATCAGGTCGTTCAACTCTCCCACCGTGGCGGGGGGCGAAGTGGGGGCGGCCACCTCTTGCGTGCCCACCTCGGGCTCATGATCACCGATCATTCTGACCACCGTTCTTTCATCAGCTCTGCTACGCGTCCGGGAACCAGGCCGGATACCGAACCGCCCAGGCTCCCAACTTCTTTCACCAACGAGGAGGAGAGGTAGGCGTGTTCCGGGCTGGTGGGGATGAACACCGTATCGATGCCCGACAGCCCGTGGTTCATCTGGGCCATCTGGAGCTCGTAGTCGAAGTCCGAAACGGCCCGGAGTCCTTTGACGATCACGTTCACCCCTCGGGCCTTGGCAAGGTCGACCAGCAAGCCGTCAAACGCGACCACCTCAACTCTGGGCTCCGCGGCAAGCAGGTCGCGGAGCATCTCCACCCGTTCCTCGGACGAGAACATGGGTCTCTTGGACAGGTTGCGGATGACCGCCACCAACACCGTATCGAACAGGGACAGGCTTCGCCGGATCACGTCCATGTGGCCGTTGGTGGGCGGATCGAAGCTACCGGGGCAGACCGCCTTTGCCACCCTCATCACCTCGCCGTTTCTCGCGGTTTCGGGGGTAAATCTAACCGGAAACCGGCCGGACCTGTTGATAGCGCCAAATCCGGGCGGTTCCGTAGGTACGCGTCCGGGCCAGCCGGAGTCCCACCGTTTGGGGCGGGCGCTCGCCCAGCCGCCGATGGAGTACCAATGATCCCCGGTCACGAAGCAGCCGCGCCGCTGCGGCGAGTTGCTCCTCCACGCGTGTGATCGGAAGCTCGTAGGGAGGATCCACGAACACCAGCGTGAACCGGGCGGGCGGACCGTTCGGATGGCGGGCGGCCGCCGAGGTGAGATAGTCGCCAACCCTTCCGGCCACCACCTCGCCCCCGAGTCCCAGCGCTCCGATGTTGGTCCGCAGGGCCCGCAGGGCAGCTCGATCCCGCTCCACGAACACCGCTGTGGCCGCGCCCCGGCTGAGTGCCTCCAGCCCCAGGGAACCGGTCCCGGCGTACAGGTCGAGCACATCGGCACCGGGGATGGCGGAGGCGATGGACGAGAAGACAGCCTCGCGGGCGCGTCCGGTCATCGGACGGGTACCCGAGCCGGAAGGCGCCTTGAGGATCCTTCCTTTCGCGACACCGGCGATGATCCTCATGGCCGGAGCGAGCTCACGACTTGAACAGCCATTCCACCTCGTCCCCCAGGAGCACCCTCACCTCCTCCCGGACATCGGGATACCCTTCCAGCCCCGGATCCGCCTTCACCAGGTCGAACGCCTCCTTTCGCGCCGCCGACAACTCCGCGACGTCGGCCAGGATGTCGGCGATCCGCAGGTCCGAGAAGCCCGACTGCCGGGCCCCGAACACGGTACCGTGGCCGCGGATCCTGAGGTCCTCCTCGGCAAGCCGGTAGCCGTCCGACATGCGCTCCATCGCACTGATGCGCGCCGCTCCCTCCTTCGTGGTGGGATCGGCCAGCAACACGCACTGGGCCGGTTGGGCGCCTCGCCCCACCCGACCCCGCAGCTGGTGGAGCTGGCTCAGACCGAACCGGTCCGCGTCCCTGATCACCATGATGGTCGCGTTGGGCACGTCCACGCCGACCTCGATCACGGTCGTCGAGACGAGCACGTCCAGGTCCCCGGACCGGAACCCGTCCATCACGCTCCGCTTCTCCTCGGACCGCATCTGGCCGTGGAGCAGGCCCAGGCGGAGGTCCGGGAACACCCGGCCCAGCCGCCGGTGCTCGGCGATCGCCGACGCGGCCTCCACCCGGTCGGAATCCTCCACGAGCGGGCAGACCACGAAGGCCTGGCGCCCCTTCTCCACCTCGTCCCGGATGGCCTGGTGCGCCCTCTCCAGTTCCTCGCCCGTCGCGGAAACGGCCCACGTCTTGATCCGCTTGCGACCCGCCGGCATCTCGTCCAGCGCCGAGACGTCGAGAGCGCCGTACAGGGTCATCGACAGCGTCCGGGGAATGGGGGTGGCGGTCATGATCAGCAGATCGGGATCAGCCCCCTGCGCCTTCTCCTTGAGCTTCACCCGTTGGTGAACCCCGAACCTGTGCTGCTCGTCCACCACGGCCGCACCCAGCCTCGCGAAACGCACCCCCTCCTGGATCAAGGCGTGGGTGCCGATCACGACGTCGACCTCCCCGGCCGCTATGCCCGCGAGCAGACCGGCGCGGCCTGGCCGCTCCCGTACGTTGGCATCGGCGCGACTTCCGGTCAGAAGCGCCACCCGGATCCGGGGACGGTCCGGATCGTCGTGGGCGGGGTCGAAGAGGGACCGCGGACCGGAGAAGCGCGGGGCCATGCGCGCCTCGGAGAGGAGCCGGGTGACACCCTCGTAGTGCTGCTCGGCCAGCACCTCGGTGGGCGCCATGATGGCCGCCTGGTACCCGCTCTGGACACCCACCAGCAACGCCGCGACCGCCACGACGGTCTTGCCCGAACCGACTTCGCCGTGGAGCAGCCGGTGCATCGGCACCGGCGCCGCCATGTCCGCACCGATCTCGTCGATCACCCGCCGCTGGGCGCCCGTGGGCCGGAACGGCAGGCCATCGATGAAACGCTCCACCAGATCGGGCTCCGGGTGAAGCCGGTGCGCTATGCCGACCGAGTCGCTCTCCTTGCGCTTCCTCGTCATCGCCAGCGCCACCTCATGCCGGAAGAACTCGTCGAACACCAGCCGGCGCCGGGCAGCGCCCACCTCTGCCAGCGACTCCGGGAAGTGGATGGAATTGATCGCCTCCTCCCGGGGAAGGAGATCATGACGCTCGATGACGTCAGCCGGTAGCGGATCGAGAATCGGCCGGGAACGTAGCAGAGCATTGTGAACGGCCAGCCGGAGGACTCCTGTACCGATCGAGCCGACGGTCCGGTAGACCGGTACCACCCGCCCCACCGCCAGGTTGTCGGGCCCGGAGTCCAGCACGTCCACCGCCGGCGAGTTGATCTGCAACCGGCCGCGGTAGCGGTCGATCCTTCCCGACAGCGCTACCTCGATCCCGCGGTCCAGGCGCCGGGCCTGGTATTCCTGGTTGAACCACACCGCCTTGATCGACCCGTGACCGTCGGTGACGGTGGCCTCCACGATGGCCATCCGCGGGCGGGGCCGCCGCACCACGACCCGTTCCACCCTCCCGATGACAGTGGCTTCCTGGCCGACCGCCAACTCGTCGATGGCCAGCCGGCGGGATCGGTCGATGTGGCGGCGCGGCGCATGCAGGAGCAGGTCGGTGACCGATCGTATGCCCGAGTTCTTCAGCGCGGCGGCCCGCTTGCCCCTGATCCACTTGACGCGGCCCACGTCGACGGCGTGCAGGTAGGCGAGGCTCCTGGCGGGTACTCCTGGGGAGAGCTGGTCGGGCGTGGGCACCATGCCGGCCAAGAATACGGCAAGGAGGGCTCATTCCACACGTTCCGGACCCTCCGGTGCCGCCGGGTAGAATGCCGCCCCATGCAAGGCGTGGTCAAGATCTACGACCCGAACACCGGCTCCGGAGTGGTGGTACTGGACCACGACCGGAGCGAGGTCTATCTCAGGGCCGGATCGCTGGCGGGCAGCGTCTTCCGTTTGCTCCGCCAGGGCCAGCGGATCATCTTCGACCTCGAGGAATCGGACGGTCTCCGATTCGTACACTCCGTGCGCATGGGCTCGGACGGCCGCTAGTCCCCTATCCGGACGGGCGCCGACTCGCTAGAGTTCCTTCCCCCAGACCGAGAGGAGCGCAGTGGTCGAGGCATACGTCCTCATCCAGACCGAAGTCGGCAAGGCCAAGCAGGTCGTGGAAGAGGTCCGCATGATCGAGGGAGTTTCCCAGGCCGACGACGTGACCGGACCTTACGACATCGTGGTCAGGGCCGGAGCGGAAGATGTGGATGGGCTGGGGAGGCTGGTGGTTGCCCGGATCCAGTCGATCGCCGGCATCACCCGGACCCTGACCTGCCCGGTCATAAACCTATAGTTGCTAGTTGCTAGTTATCACTAACTAAGGATCAGCCAAGCTTCTTGGAGATGGCGGCCGCACCCCGCAGGGCGGTTCCATCAGCCCCGGCCACCGAGAATCGGCGAGGGGCGGCAGCCTCCAGTTCGGCCACCAGGTCGACTACTAGTTGCCGGCGGCTGATGGGAGGGTCCACCCACAGGTAGAGGGAGAGGCTGCCGGGGATGGTGTTCACCTCGTTGATCCACAGCTCCCCGTCCCTCTCCAGGAAGTCGATCCGGGCCATCGACCGGATCCCGGTCAACTCGGTGACCCGCCGGGCCATCGACCGGAGCCGTTCCTCGACCTCGCCGGGAAGGCTCGCCGGCAGCTCCCGGGCCGAGCCTTCGATGCCTCCTCCCGACAGGTACTTCTCGCGGTAGTCGTAGAACTGCTCGCTGACCGGCGCTTCGATGGCGGACAACTCCAACTGCGGGTACGTCCGCACCGCCACGTTGAGATCCCGCCCACCTTCGAGGTAAGGCTCGATCACCGCTCCCCTGTCCAGATGCGGTGACGACCCGAGCAGCGCTACCGCGGTCTCGTAATCGCTCACCACCTCGATGCCGATCGACGACCCGCCGAAGCGGGGCTTGACGATGTAGGGGGAAGGGAAGTCGGGAGTGCCGCCGGTACCCACCGGAACCCGAGGCAGGCAGGGGAAACCCGAGGCTGCCATTAATGCCCCGAAGGTCAGCTTGTCCATCAGCAGGTTGGAGCCCGCCGCATCCGGGCCCGAGTAGCGGATGCCGGCCAGGTCCATGGCACCCTGCAGGGTCCCGTCCTCGCCCGGGCCGCCGTGACAGCACACCAGTACCGTGTCCACCTCCAGGCGGCGCCGCTTCAGGAACCATCCGGCCTGCGGGCGAGCCTCGAAGCGCAACTCCCGTGCCTTCGGAGGGATCCCGGCCGCGTAGTCATCGGCCTCGCCCTCCGCCGCCACCAGGTACCAACCACCCGTCTTCGACCAGTAGAGGACCGCGGGGTCGGCACCGGCCTCCGCCAGGAGCCGGGCAGCCTGCAGCCCGGTCAGCACGCTGATGTCATGCTCTGGCGACGGGCCTCCGAATACCACCGCCGGCTTGGCCATGGCCTTCACCTCCCGGACCGTAAACTGGCGTAGCCCTCCCAATGGGTAGGACCGTCCCAGGCTAATGAGCGGGTGCGAGACACCGGGGTACTTCCGGTCGCCTCCCCGGATCTCTCGGAGCATTGGCACCGTCTCGGGCAACCTCCATGGTCCCCGCACCGGTCCCCCGGGCTGGTTCCCTACGGCACGCATGAGTCTCGCTATCATTCTCGGCGGCCCTGCTACCGGGCATAACCGACCGCGGCGACAGTTGGGGGGCGTACCCATGGCTACCAAGTTCTGGCATCCGTTCGCGGACATGCGCGCAGTGCTCAAGAGCGAGTTGGTGATCGCGCGCGGCGAGGGATGCTACGTGTGGGACGACTCAGGAAAGCGGTACCTCGACGCGGCCGCCAGCCTGTGGTACTGTAATATCGGGCACGGACGCTCCGAGATCGCAACCGCGGTCGCCGACCAGATGCGCACCCTGGAGACCTACTCCACATTCGGGGACCTCACCTCGCCACCGGTCAACGAGTTGACCGATAGGCTCTCGATGATCGCGCCGATCCCGGACAGCGTGAGCTTCCTGACCAGCGGCGGCTCCGACTCCGTCGACACCGCCGTCAAGCTCGCCCGCCGTTACCACACCGCCATGGGCCGGCCCGACCGGACCTTCGTGCTCAGCCGGTCGCGGGCCTATCACGGGATGCACACCGCCGGCACCAGCATCGCCGGCATCTCCGCCAACAACGACGGATACGGCAAGCTGCTGACCGATACGGCCCTGGTCGAGTGGGACTCGCACGACTCCCTGCTGGACGCCATCGAACGGATCGGCGCCGAACGCATCGCAGCGTTCATCTGCGAGCCGATCATCGGCGCGGGCGGCGTTCTCGCTCCCCCGCCCGGCTACCTCGAGAAGGTGCGGGGCATCTGCAGGGACACCGGCATCCTGTTCATCGCCGACGAGGTCATCACCGGCTTCGGGCGCACCGGGATGTGGTTCGCCAGCGACCGCTGGAACCTGCAGCCCGACCTGGTCACGTGCGCCAAGGGCATAACCTCGGGCTACCTTCCGCTGGGCGCGGTGATCGCGGCGCCTCACGTGGCCGAGCCTTGGTTCGTGGGTGACGCCGGGATGTGGCGGCACGGCTATACCTACACGGGCCACACCACCGTCGCGGCGGCCGCCATCGCCAACCTCGACATAATCCAGCGTGAGAACCTGCTGGCGGAGGCGAGCCGCCTGGAGGCTCAACTTGCGGCCGGGCTGGGCCCGCTGGCCGCCCATGACCTTGTCACCGAGGTGAGGTGCGGGGTCGGTGCTCTGGCAGCCGTCCAGCTGGCGCCCGAGGCAACCGCCGAGAACCCGCAGCTACCGGATCGCATGAACGGCGCCCTGCGCGAGCACGGGGTTCTGAGCAGGATACTGTTCGGCAACGCCGTTCAGATCTCGCCGCCCTTCGTGATGACGGAGAGCCAGGTGACCGACCTGGCCGATGCCGTGCGGGCAAGTCTCGACGAGCTAGTTGATTAGTTGCTAGTTGTTAGTTGCTAGCTATATCTAGAGACTAACAACCAGAGACTAGAAACTGGATATGGTTACCAGCCCGAGGACGGTCAAGGCAGCGCCGGCCACAACCTTGCTGTTCAGTTTCTCCAGGTCCCTCAGGAACAGCGCCGAGAACAACACCACCATCAGGGGCTGGGACATGATGATCGGACCTACCACCGACACGTCTCCGGACTCCAGCGCCCGGAAAACCGCCAGCACGCCGAGACCGGCCAGAAGCCCGGTGGGTATGAACCATTGCCACCCGGGTTCCAGGCTGACCGTGGCGCGTATGCGGGGCGCCAGCGCCAGGATCACGACCCAGAGCAAGATGATCGTGATGGTCCCGCTCACCGCGCCGAAGGCGGGATGGGGTGTCTCTTCCAGGCCCAGCTTGCGCAGCAGATCCGAGGCCGCGAACGAGATTCCGCCCAGTACCGGTAGGAGATAGGCCCACCGCCCGCCCTTGACGGGCTCCCGGAGGCCACCGGCCGCGCCGGAGGCGGGCTGTCCCCTCACCAGCACCGTGATGCCTGCCGCTATGGCCACTGCTCCGGCGACGCGCCAGACAGTGACCGGCTCGGCCAGCAGGATCCATCCCCCCACCAGGGCCAGCGCCGGGTAGGTGGCGGTCTGGAGGGGCGTGGCGGTGGAAGGCCCGAGCAGCCTGACCGCGAAGATGAAGGCCGTCCGGCCCACCCCCTCTCCCACGATCCCTCCGACCACGAAGAACAGGATCGCCCGGAGCGTCAGGCCGGTCGGGGGATCGGCCAGGGTCAAGACGCCGGTCACGAGGGCTCCGACCGGCAGCGACACCATCAGGCCGGTCATAAGGCTGTTGTTGCGAAAACCCCGGGTGACCGTGATGGCGAGGGCCGAGAAGCTCGCCGCCGCCAGCAGGGCGAAGACTACGGGCATGAAAGATCAGGAGCCGGCGCGGGCATGCGCTCCCGGCCGCCGGATGATCCCGGCGGCATCAGAGATGCCGGGCGCGACGTCATGCCTCCTGGCCGGACAGGTACATCCAGGTCTCGACCACCGTGTCGGGATTCAACGAAACACTCTCGAGCCCCACGTCCACCAGCCAGGCCGCGAAGTCCGGATAGTCGGAAGGGGCCTGGCCGCAGATGCCGATGTACTTACCGCCATCATTGCACGCCTTCACCGCCAGACGGATCAGCTCCTTCACAGCCGGGTTACGCTCGTCGAAGAGGTCGGCTACCAGGGCGGAGTCACGATCCAATGCCAGGGAGAGCTGGGCGAGGTCGTTCGATCCGATCGAGAAGCCGTCGAAGAACTCCAGGAACTCCGAGGCGAGCAGAGCGTTGGAGGGTATCTCGCACATCATGATGATCCTCAGCCCGTCCTGCCCGCGACGCAGGCCGTTGCGAGCCAGCACCTCCACCACGCTGGAAGCCTCCTCTACGGTACGGACGAAAGGAACCATGACCTCGATGTTGTCGAGGCCGAGTCCGGTCCGCACCCGCCGCAGCGCCTCGCACTCGAGCGCGAACACGTCGGCGAACTCCGTGGAACGGTACCGGGAAGCTCCCCGGAACCCGAGCATCGGGTTCTCCTCGGTGGGCTCGTACCGGCTCCCGCCCAGCAGGTGGGCGTACTCGTTCGACTTGAAGTCTGATAGGCGCACGATCACCGGCTTGGGGTGGAAGCCGAGAGCCAGCGTCGCGATCCCCTCCACCAGCTTGGTGATGAAGAACGACCGGGGATCCTCGTATCCGGCGATGCGCTCCTCGATGCCCTGCCTCACGTCAGCGGGGACGTCCGGGTAGTCGAGCAAGGCCTTCGGGTGGACTCCGATGGCGTTGTTGATGATGAACTCCATCCTGGCCAGGCCCACACCGTGGTTGGGAATCCGGCTGAATCCGAAGGCGCGGGAGGGATTTCCGACGTTCATCATCACCTTGGTGGGAGGTTCCGGCATGCGATCCAGTTGGATCACCTCGGTCCGGAACGGCACGGCGCCTTCGTAGACCCTCCCGATCTCACCCTGCGCGCACGAGACCGTCACGTCGGCGCCATCCTCCAGGCGCCGGGTGGCGTTCCCCGACCCCACCACGGCCGGAACTCCCAGTTCTCGGGCGATTATGGCGGCGTGGCAGGTGCGGCCGCCACGGTTGGTGACGATGGCCGCGGCCCGCTGCATCACGGGCTCCCAGTCCGGATCCGTCATGTCCGCGACCAGGACATCACCCTCCTCGACCCGGTTCATGTCCCGGGGAGAGTGGACGACCCTCACCGCGCCGGTCCCGATCCGCTGGCCCACGCTGCGGCCGGTCACCAGGACTGCCCCGCTCCCCTCAAGCCGGAACCGGGTGAGGATCGCCTGACTCTCCCGGCTCCGCACTGTCTCCGGGCGCGCCTGAACGATGTAGAGGCGACCGTCGTCGGTGTCCTTCGCCCATTCGATGTCCATCGGGCGTCCGTAGTAGTCCTCGATGGCCACCGCCTGGCGAGCCAGTTCCTCTATCTCCGGATCGCTGAGGCAGAACCGCCGCTGGTCGGCGAGCGGCAGATCCTCCACCTCGATCTCGGAGCCCCCCAACTCGCCGAACACCATCTGCTGCGTCTTGGTCCCGAGCGTCCGGGAGATCACCGCCGGCCGCCCGGCGGCCAGGTTGCGCTTTGCCACGTAGAACTCGTCGGGGTTGATGCCTCCCTGGACCAGGAGCTCACCCAGCCCGTAGGCGCCGGTGATGAATACGACCCCGTCGAACCCGCTCTCGGTGTCGATGGTGAACACGACTCCGGACGCGGCACTGCGAACCATCCTCTGCACGCCCGCGGAGATGGCGACCCGGCCCTCGTCGTATCCGCTCCGGATCCGGTAGCTGAGCGCCCGGTGGCTGAAGAGGGAGGCGAAGACATCCCGAACCGCCCGGACCACCCGGTCCGCGCCCTGTACCCCGAGGTAGGTGTCCTGCAGGCCGGCGAAGGAGGCGTCCGGCAGGTCCTCGGCAGTGGCGGACGACCGTACCGCCACGACGGACCCGCCCGGCTCGGCGCCCAGGCTCTCGTAGGCGGTGCCGATCTCATCTATCAGCCGCTCGGGAACCGGCGCACCGGCCACCCAGCGCCGGATGTCCTCTCCGGCGTCGCGCAGCGCGGCCGGACCATCCGTGCCGGCCTCGAGCAGGCGCCGGTCGACGCGGTCCTGCAGTCCCGACTCGGTCATGAACAGCCGGAACGCATCCACGGTGGTCGCGAAGCCGTTGGGCACGATCACGCCCAGCGACCCCAGGTTGGAGTACATTTCCCCGAGCGAGGCGTTCTTACCCCCCACCAGCGAGATGTCCTTGAGAGAGACATCCCCGAACCACCTGATCAGGCCGGTCATCCACCGCCTCCCATGGTCGCGGGCCGTCCATCATAGGATCGGCGGGCTTGGCGTCCGGTCAGTTGCTCACCCTTCCAGCAACCCGAGCAGGCGGTCGGTCAGCCGGGCAACCTCGTCGACCTTCGCCTGGTATTCGCCCAGGTCACCGGAGCGGAGGGCCTGATCGGCCTCGGTCAGGAGACGGTCGATCCGAAGGACCGTGGCTTGAACTTCGTCGCTCCCGTCACCTGGAGCGGTAACGGCATCCTCGGACGCGGTGTCGGCGTCGGGGCGCACGACGGCCCGCGCCGAGCCGAAGATCTCCGCCAGGGCAGCATCCAGCGACTCGCTCATGATCGGGGTGGTCTGGTCACCGAACACCACCACAACCCGCTTGAACTCGGGCAGCAGGACCCCCTCCGCCCTGAGATAGATGGGCTGGATGAACAGGAGGGACTCCTCGACCGGCACCACCAGCATGTTGCCCCGGATGATCTCCGATCCCTGCTGGCCCAGCAGGGTGAACTGCTGGGAGATGACCGGATCCTGGTCGATCCGAGCGCTCACCTGCTCGAGCCCGTTGGTGAGCACTCCCCTGGGCAGGCGGTAGTCGATGATCTTCCCGTAGTCGGCGGGACCGCTCTTCGCCACCAGGAAGGCGGTCATGTTGTTCCGGCTGGCCGGGTTGAAGCTCTGGAAGATGAGGTAGGACAGATCCTCCTCATCCGGCAGCCTCATCAGCATGTAGTAGGGCAGGCTCTGGCGAAGGTCCTTTCGGACCCGGCCGGCTTGATCGAAGGCGTCGCCACGAAGCAGTTCCCGGTCGGATGTGGCCGGATCGCCCGGGATGTCCCATTTGTCCTCGTCCTGGAAGAAGTCCTGCGGGTCCAACTGGTGATAGGTGGCGTACATCTCGGACTGGACCCGGAACATGTCCTCCGGGTAGCGCAGGTGGCCCCGTAGCTCCTCGCTCATCTCGGAAGCGTCCGTGAACACTTCGGGGAACACGTTCCGGTAGGCCTGGGTGAGCGGATCGGTGGGTTCGAGGACATAGAGCGTCATGGTGCCGTCCTCGGCGTCGACCACCGCCTTCACCGAATTACGGATGTAGTTGAAATCACGCGACAGATCCGAGGTGATCCCGAGGCGCTCGTCGATGACCGGCGCCGAGTACGGGTAGCGGTCGGTGGTCGCGTAGAGGTCGACGATCCACACCAGGCGCCCGTCGATGAGCGCTAGGTACGGATCGTTGTCGGCTTGCATGAAGGGCGCCACGCGGGCGAGCCGATCGACCACGTTGCGCACCATCAACACCCGGGATTCCGCGGTGAGCTCGGGCGAGATGAGCGTGTTGAGGTCACCGAACCGCAAGGCCATCGCGAACCGGACCGCGAAGTTGGATATCTGCACTCCACCCTCGCCCTCGTAGGTGTTGCGAACCACTGTGTCGTCCTCGCCGGAGGGGAAGTCCACCTCCTGCTGCTTGGTCCTGGTGACCACATAGCTACCCGTTCTGGCCGCCTCGCCGAAGTAGATGCGGGGCTGGAGGGTCTGCAGCTCGGGCACGCTCGACTCGGGTGGAACGTCCCGCACCAGGAAGTCCGGCTCGCCCGTGGTCGGGTTTACATCGTTGGCCCGGGAGATCACCTCCCCGAACCCGTGCGTGTACACCAGCTTCTCGTTGACCCATCCCTCCGCCGGCAGGTCCTCCGAGTCCAGCTCCCGGGCGGCGATCATCACCTGGGTCAGTTCCCCGTCGATCACGTACCGGTCGGTATCGACGTTGGAGATCTGGTAGTAGGGGCGGATCGCCTGCAGCTGGGAGTACGCCGGCTCCAGCACGCCGGGGTCCCAGAGCTTCACGTTGCTGATGGTCGCCTGGTTACCGGCGATGTCCTCGCTGGTCAGGTCCGGCGAGGCCGCGAAGTCGCGAGTCTCCACCTGCCCCTCCCCCAGGCCGTAGGCATCCAGGGTGTACTCGATGTGATGCTCGATGTAGGGGCGCTCGAGGTTGAACTGGTTGGGCTGGACACGGAACCGCTCGATGGCCGCCGGGATGACGCCGCCTACCACCACCGAGACGATGAGCCACAGCCCGCCCGCAACCGCCGGCAGTAACCAGCCTGCCTGGCGCATATTCCACAGGAGCAAGCCCGCGCCCAGTATCGAGATGGCCATCAGCAAGGTGAGGGCCGGGCGATGGGCGGTGACGTCTGTGTAGGAAGCGCCGAAGATGGCGCCCCGGGTGGAGTACAGGAGTTCGTAGGCGTCGAGCCGGTAGGCGACCGCCTTGAGTAGCGCCAAAGCCGCCAGCAGAACCGACAGGTGAGACTTGACCCCTCTCGAGACGAGCGGAAACCGGTTCGGCAGCCGCTGGATGCCGCCGCTCAAGTAGTGGTATGCCAGCGAGACCAGCGCGGATGCGACCACTAGCTGGATCGCCCACCCAACGATGTTCCGGTAGACGGGTAGGTGGAACACGTAGAAGGACACATCGACCCCGAAGATCGGGTCAGCCTTCCCGAACGGGACTTCGTTGAGCCAGACCAGCACGTCCCGCCACCAAGACGCTATGGCCACGCCGAGCAGGAGTCCGAGAAGCGTCGCCCCGGCCAGGTGGGCGCGGATCCGGCGCGCGCCTATCCACTGCCGGAAGCGGCGGATCACCTCGTCATCCGGGCCTCCGCTCACCAGCGGGTCAACTTTGCAGCGGGAGACCACCTCCAGGTTGATCCAGACGACGAGGGCGGCAACCGTGAAACCGATCAGCGCCAGCAGGATCCGCGACACCAGGGTGGTGACCCAGACCGACGTGGCACCGACCGAACTGAACCAGAGATAGTCGGTCCATGCGGTGGCCAGCCCGCTCAGCGCCATCAGCAGCAGGAAGGCCGCCACCGCCACGAGGATCAGCCAGCGACTGGGACGGCGGCGAGGCCGCCGGAAAGAACCCGGCTCCATTCTGATCATGATCCAGGAGGGTAGCGGGCTAAATCAGGGTAGCGGACTACCTCACACAGGGGCGTTGGAGCGGCCAACCCGGTTCCGTAGGCGAGAGAAGAGCACCGACAGTTCGTCATCAGGCGGCGCCGTGACGCCAGGATCGGCGCCGTTGCCACGGGCGGTGACGGGCGCCCTGCCACGACCCGGACGGGATCCGGCCCCGGCCGGGACCGAAGGCCCAGCAGGGCGGTCGGGTAGTTCCCCGGCCGCGGGTCGTCCGTTCTCCGCCTCGATACCGGTATCTGGCCCCGCGCGGAGACGAGCCACCTCTCGGGCCACCTCAACGGCATCCACCTCGACCCGGGCTCGCGTTGCGGGGGTACCGACCAACCGGACGCTCCGCGTCCCGTCGGCCCAGCCGAGGCGGATGGCGGACTCGCCGAGCTCCGCTCCCTCGTCATGGTCGCTGCCGGGGGTCTTCGCCGGCTTACCCTTCGTCGGCGCCTCGGCCGGAGTGGAGGTGGCCGGGATCACCCGGATGGTGCCATAGACCTCGGATGGAGCCGGCGATTCCGACTCCTCGACATGTTCGTCCTCCGCCGGGACCTCGACCACGAGGCGCTTGGTCGGCGAGGTAGCCGGCTCGGAGTCCTCGCCATCCGGCACCTGCCCGTCCACTCCCCCATCGGCGCCTGCCTCCGGGCTCGCCGCGCTCGCCAATTCGACCAGCCGGTCGTACTCGACTCTCGCCGTCTGCAGGACGTTCTCGGAGTCCCGGCGGGCTGCGGCCAGATTCCGTATCGCCCGGCGCTCCGCGTCATCGATGATGCGGAGGGCATCACCCTCAGCATCGGCCCGCAGTTCGGCCACCTCCGAACTAGCTGTCTCCAGCATCTCCGTGGCCGCCTCCCACGCAACCTGGCGCAGGGTGAAGGCTTCGTCCTCCGCCTCGGCCACGATCTGCCGGGCCTGCTCCTGAGCCGATTCCACGCTGTCCGAGACATCGATCTCGGCAGTGCTACGGATGCGCTGGGCTGCCAAACGGGCCGATTCCAGTACCTCGTCTATCTCCCGCACTGCCGAGGCGATGGCGCCACCCAACTCCGGCTCGGTCCCGGCCCCACTCTCGTCCGGGCTCCGAGCGCCAGGGGAGGAGAGCCGGGCAATACGCTGGTTCGCCTCCCGGACGAATGCCCGCACCTCGAGTGGGTCATAGCCGAGGAACGTGCGGCTGAAGGTCAGCTGCTCGGTGTCCGCGCCTGTCAACTCTCTGTTCATATGTGGATAACTCTACCCCGCGATCCGCATCTTGGGGATAAGTTCCGCGTGGCGGGGGTGAAATCAGACCGGCAGCGCCCTCACCGCCTCCACCGCCTCCTCGATCGAGGAGACAGCCAGAATCTCGACACCATCCCACCCGGCCGCCACCGCATCCGGGTAGTTCTGCTGCGGCACCAGGATGTAACGGGCCCCGGCGTTCTGGGCGGCGATGACCTTCTGGCGGACGCCTCCTACCGGCCCCACATGCCCGTCGGACGAGATGGTGCCGGTACCGGCGATGATGTTCCCCCGGACGAGATCCTCTTCCGTGAGCAGGTCGATCAAGCCCAGGGCATACATCATGCCCGCCGACGGACCACCCCCGGAGGTAGCCCGGTCGATGTCGATCTCGAAGGGTAACTCCGCGCGAGGTGTGTAGTCGCCCAGTCCGATCCCCACCATGGGCCGACCGGGCTCATCCGGATGTTCGCCCAGGGTGACCTCGAGGTCGTAACGCTCACCCTGCCTCAGGATGCTCAGCACCACGGCATCGCCGATCTTCCGGGAGCCGATCGCGTCCGTGGCCTCCTGGATGGTATCCACCGGCGCGTGCTCCACCCCCACGACCACATCACCGGCCTCGAGGATCCCGACCGCCGGCCCGCTCTCCAACACCGAGACGACCAGGACCCCGTCCTCGGCGCGCTCCACCGGAACCCCCAGGTAGTCGAGCGCGGCCAGGATGGCGCTGTCCACGGAGTCGTCCATCATCTGAAGGTTCCGCTCCCGATGCTCCTCGGGCGTGACACCCTCCGGGCGGATCAGAGCTCGCGGTACCACGTCAATACCGGGATCGAGCCAGCCCTCCATCAGGGCATACGCGTTCACCTCCTGGAGGCTCACCGTCAACAGGTAGAGATCCCCGTTCAACGGATGGACTGCGTGACCGTCCTCGACGGTCACGTAGTCGACGACCTCTCCGATCGGCCCGGGCCACATCGCGTAGTAGGGCACCGTGACGAACCACAGGAGTCCGGCTGCCACGGCCGTACAGACCAGCCCGACCGCTGCGGCCAACGGCCAGAAGCGGTCCGGGGGCTGCGGGGAGCCCTCGCGGCCGGCAGGAGCCACACGACTCGGGGAAGTCTCGGGAGGGTCTTGCATAGGACCTGATCGAGATTACCCACCGGCCTTGCATACCGGATCATCCACACCCGGTAGCCTGTCACCGCGCCCCGGTCCACACCGGTTACCCAACTGTCGTGTTCCGATGGTCATGAAACCCGGCCCGGCCCGACCGAGTCCAAAGCCCAGTCAACACCAAGGAGCCCATCAATGAGCTACCAGCCCGAGGTGCTTTCCGCCCGGATCATCCCGCTCGGGAACATGGACGCACGCGTCGCCACCGCCGTCCGGGTCGTGGCCTTCGCCCTGCTGACCGCGGCCTGTGCCCAGATCCGGATCCAACTGGGCTTCACACCCGTTCCGATCACGGGCCAGACATTCGCGGTGCTCCTGACCGGTGCGGTTCTCGGAGCTCGCGAGGGGGCCGCCAGCCAGTTGCTATACGTAGCTCTCGGGGCGATCGGGCTTCCCTTCTACGCCGGCGGGGCAGGCGGCTGGGAAGTGGCCACCGGAGCTACCGGCGGGTACCTGGTGGGGTTCATTCTGGCGGCCTACGTGACGGGTTACCTCGCCGAACAACACCACGATCGCCGCCTGGCCACCTCGGTCGGCACCTTCCTGACCGGCAACCTCATCATCTACGCCCTGGGCATAGCCTGGCTCATGTACACGTTCTCGTGGGGCCTCGTGGAGGGAGTCGAGAAGGGGATGGCCCCGTTCCTCATCGGCGACACCATCAAGATCCTGCTAGCCGCCGGTGCCACGCCCATCGCCTGGAAACTGGTGGGACGTCTCTAGAAACTAGACTACGAGCCCGGGGACCAGGCCTCTCCCCCTGGCCAGACCTCCTTCTTCCAGATGGGGGCGCGGGACTTGAGCTCGTCGATCAGGTAGCGGGCGGCTTCGAACGCCTCGGCGCGGTGCGCACAGGCGACGGCGACGGCCACCGATGCCTCGGCCAACTCCACTCGACCGACCCGGTGCTCGACCACCACCCCGTTGATGGGCCAGCGAGCCGTGGCCTCTTCCACGATCTCCTCGATCCGGCCGACGACATGGGCCTCGTAGGCCTCGTATTCCAGGTGGGTGATCCCCTGCCTGCCTGGGGAATGATCCCGCACGGTGCCCAGGAAGAGGGCGATGGCCCCGCTCTGCGGGCCGCTCACCTCGCCGACCAGGGCACGCGGATCGATAGGTCGGGCGGAGACCCTCACGCGGCACCGAACCCGCTCCCGCGGATGCATAGATTCCATGGGATGGATTCTATGGGAACGGCGGGCGACCGTGCTTTGACAGCGGACAGGCCATTATGCAGGGACACCGCTAGCCTCGGAGAGAGCGGCGGAGCCATCGTATAGGAGGGCGGCAATGACGGATCGCAACCTCCTCGACGAGCTCATGAAGCTGCTCAGCCGGCCGGGCCCCGTCAACTGGGCGCTGGCAGAGCAACTCGCCTGCCATGTCTCGGGCGACCCCGAGCCCATCGATCCCTGGATTGCAGACGAATACCTGGAGCTGGCCCGCCTGGTCCAGTTGAAGGTCCCCGCATCCACCGGCCTGGCCACCGATCCGACCCTCGAGCCCGTCCTGGTCGGTCGGAAGGAGTGGGCCCGCCTTCACCTCCGCTCCTTCCGCTACCTGGTCGATCCTATGGCGGACCGCCTGGACGGGATGGGATCCGGCCCGCTCGGCGGGCTGATGAAACCCCTCGGCCCGGCGCTACTGGGCATGAACGCGGGTGCCCTGGCAGGAATGCTCAGCACGCAGGCGCTCGGATCGTTCGATACCGGGCTGCCGGCAGCCGAGCCGGTCGGTATCACCTTCCATATCCCGAACACCGAAAGCTTCGCCTCGGAGCACGGACTCGATCCCCGCCAGGTCAGGTTGTGGGTGGCATTCCACGAGTCGGTCCACGAGGCCCTACTCGGCCAACCGTGGGTGCGGCCTCATCTGATCGATCTGTTCGGATCGGTGGTGAGTTCGATGGAGCTCGACGCCGGCGCGCTCGGCATCTGGCAGGAGGCCCTCACCGACCCGGCCCGTCTGGAGGAGGCCTTCGGCCAACCGGGCGGGATGAGCGCCCTGTTCGGAGGGGGGATGAACGAGACGCTGCTGGAGGAGGCTCATACCGCCATGACGATGGTAGAGGGGTACGGCGCCTACCTGGTCGAACAAGCCTCGGCCGGGTTGCTCCCGGACCTCACGAACATCCGATCCGCCATGGCAGAACATCTGGCGACCCGGGGAGATCGCTCCGAGTTCGCCGGAACCCTCCGGACCTCCCCGTCAGCAGGGGTCCACGGCAGGGGCGCCGAGTTCTGTGCCGAGGTGGCTACGCGCTGGGGCCCGGCAGCAGTGCGGAGGATCTGGCAAGGCGTTGACAACCTGCCCTCTCCGCAGGAACTCGATGACGTGACCGGATGGGCCGCAAGGGTCCTGCTGGACGACCCCTTCACCGGCTGAGGGCTCGTGCGCCGCCGATAGTATTGCCCGGATTCCAACCCAACGAGGAGTGACATGACCATCGAGATAGGACAGCCCGCACCGGCTTTCTCACTGCCGGACACCAACAACGAGCAGATCACCCTGGAGTCCCTGCGCGGCAACAAGACCCTGCTGGTGTTCATCCCGTTCCCGTTCACCTCGGTGTGCACGGGTGAGCTCTGCGAGCTGCAGGAGAGCCTCGGACAGCTGGAGGAACTCGGATCCAATGTGGTAGCCATCACCTGCGACACCCGGTTCGCCAACGACGCGTGGGCCAAGCAGGAAGGGATCGAGTACCCGGTGCTGAGCGACTACTGGCCACACGGGGAGACTTCCAAGGCCTACGGTGTCTTCAGCGACTCCTTGGGCGCTGCCATGCGCTCCACCTTCGTGCTGAACGCTCACGGGACCGTGACCGACGTGATCCGATCGGAGGAGATCCTGGTCGCCCGCCAATTCGAGGACTACCTGACCGCCCTTTCGAACTGATCCGGTGGTCAGCGGTCAGTGGATGTCGTAACTCAGGAATGACCCGGGAAACCCACCAGGCTCAACGGCTGCAGTAAATCTGATTGGCCCCGGTGACCGTCTGGCCACTGGAAAGCGGCCAGCGGCCCCTTCTGCGGGCGTCAGCAGCTGCTAGTCAGTGGAATCCAACAGCAACTAGCAACTAACAACTAAGTCTCGGTGCCGGAAGTGGTGGTGCTGGAGTCGGAGATCGTCGTGGTGGGTGCTGCCTCGTCCTGCTCCTCGGTGCGGCCCTCTTCGATTCCCTTACGGAACTCTCGAGCCGAGCTGCCGAGCGAACGCGCCAGTTCCGGAAGCTTCCTGGCGCCGAACAGGAGCAGGATTACCACGAGAATAACGATGATCTCGCCACCTTGGATCTTGGGAATCATCCGTAGTCTCCCTTCCCTTGGACCGCATGATAACAGCGAAGCCCGATCAACACCTTGGGCACTCCGGACGGCACACCAACGTGGTGGCTAATTCCCGACCCATGCCCTCCACGCGTCGATCGCCTCCTCAATGGCCGTCTCTTCGAGACCGAGCGCAGCAGCGGCCAGCGGGATCAACTCCGAGTTGGGTGGTGACACTTCGTTCTCGACCTGGTACGCGAGCCGGTAGTCTTGGTACCTACGGAAGACTTCCATCTGCTCGTCCGTGGGCAGCAGCGACCAGTCCTTCTCGATGGTCCTGTCAACCACCTCGTGGTTATCGTAATTGCCCCTGGTCACCTCGCCGGCCCGGTTCCAGTCGCCATAGGGCGCGTCGGTCCATCTGCCGAGCGGGGGGACGCTCTGGCCATGGCCCTCAGGGAAGCGAACGAAGTCGATCACCAGGGCTTGGTACTCGCGTGAGAGCCGGTACTCGGTGGCCAGCCGTATACCCAACTGCGCCAACTGATCCTTGGTCGTTCCGGTCTCTACGGAGACGGTCAGCCAGAGTTGGACCGGGTCGGTATCTTCTCCTCCGATGTCCACGATTGAGTGTTCGACAGCCGCCGGCAAGGTGGTCGTGGTGGTGGTCGTCGTGGCGTCGGTGGTAGTGGGAGCTGCGGAAGTAGTGCCAGTCGTCGCGGCGGCCGCGGTCGTAGTGGTCGTGGTGGTAGCCACCGTGGTCGCCACCGTGATGGTCGGAAGATCGATGGGGCCACCCACGTCGATGATGTCGACAATGCGGCTCACTGCTCCGTTGAAGCGCTCGAACGCGACGATGAAGTCGGAGAGCGCGGCCCGGCGCCGCTCCCCGGTATCGGGCGACCTCAGCCCGGCCAGCGCTTCCACCGCAGCATCAGCCATCTCGCCGGAGGCCTCCCAAGCCGTCTGATGCTCCACGGGAAGGCCGAACTCGGTGGGCGGCTCCACCAACCCGATAGCGTCCCGCAACTGGCGGGTCCGGTCCCTGACGGCCACGAGGGCCGCCTCCGTCTCGGGATACGTGACGCCCGTTACCGATCGATTGTCCCAGTCGTTGTTGGCCGCTCGCATGTCGAGCGCCACCTGGCCGGTGGCCACGGCGATGTTCCGGATCTCTTCGAGATAGGCGAGAACGGTCGGCCCAGGAAACTCCTCGTCGGGGACCGTGGTGGTCGTGGTCGGCGCGGTGGTATCCACCTGCGGTGCCGCGGCGGTCGTGGTCGTATCCAGGATTACCGCAGTCGTCGTATCCGGCGCCGTGGTGTCGGGAGCGACTTCCTCGGGATCGTCGGAACAGGCGGCCAGGGCGAGCGCGAAGGCACAGAGGAGCCAGAGCGCGCGGTTGCGGGCAAGGGAGGCAATCGGGGAAGGTGTCATCCTCATACTGTAACTGCGAGCCCGAGGAATTGGGAAATATTCACGAAACGGCGCGCTGCAGTGCCTCGGCTGCTCGCTGCTTGCGGATCTTCCTCCGCTCCCGCTCTGACAGACCACCCCAGATGCCGAACTTCTCCCCCCTGGTCACGGCATACTCGAGGCAGTCGACCCGGACCTGGCATTCGGCACAGATCTGCTTGGCAGCCCGAGTGGACGCGCCGCGGTCCGGGAAGAAGAGGTCGTGATGAGCCCCGAGACAGTTGGCGTATTCCTTCCATCCAACCTGCTCGACGGCCAGAGCGTCAATGAGTTCGCGCCGCAACCTCTACCTCGACTTACACACGCGCAATTACGACATTGTAATATAACCGGTGCCCGCGCCGGACGTCAAGCCCGGCCGCGGCTCACGAAGCTCGCGACGGCACGCCGAGCGCACATTGGAGGAGGCGGGGAGCCGGTAAGGTAGCGCCATGCTCAACCTGAGGCGAGCCGGACGCGAGCGGGCCCGGCGGGCACCCTGGATCGTGTCCATCTACCGCACCGACACCGGCAAGAAGTACGCCATGGCGATCAGCGGCGTGGTCCTCCTGTTGTTCGTGCTGGGCCACATGATCGGCAACCTCCACGTCTTCGAGGGCGCTCATGGAGGCACCTTCCGCATCGATGAGTACGGCGAGGGCCTGCGCGATCTGGGCGAACCCCTCTTCCCCCGCACCATGGTGCTGTGGGCGTTCCTGCGGATCCCCCTGGCAGCCGCCTTCCTGATCCACATCCACGCCGCCTTGGCGCTGACCCGTAGCAACCGGGACGCCAGGGAGACCAAGTACCAGTCACCGCGGGACTACCTGGCCGCCCGCTACGCCAGCCGGACGATGCGCTGGAGTGGAGTAATCGTGCTCCTCTTCCTGGCGTGGCATCTGGCGGACCTGACCCTGGGGGTCGAAGCTGTCAACCCGGAGTTCGTCCGCGGGTCCGTCTACCACAACCTGGTCGCGAGCCTGAGCCGCTGGCCGGTGTGGATCCTGTACGTGGCGGCTCAGGTGGCTCTGGCCTTCCACGTCTGGCACGGGGCGTGGAGCCTGTTCCAGAGCCTGGGCATCAGCAATCCCCGATTCAACCGTTTCCGCCGGACCTTCGCCCACGCCTTCGCCACGGTGGTGGTGGCCGGTTTCCTGGCCGTGCCGGTCGGCGTCGCCCTGGACATCGTCTCGTAGGACGGTCGGAGAGCTACCGCATGCTGGATGCCAGGATCCCGTCGGGGGCGATCAACGAGCACTGGGACAACCACCGGCACTCGATAAGCCTGGTCAGCCCGGCCAACAAGCGGCGCTTTACCATCATCGTGGTCGGCACCGGGCTGGCAGGAGCCTCAGCGGCCGCCACGCTGGGCGAACTCGGCTACCGGGTCAAGGCGTATACCTTCCACGACTCGGCCCGCCGGGCGCATTCCATCGCCGCCCAGGGAGGCATCAACGCCGCCAAGAACTACCCCAACGACGGCGATTCCATCCACCGCCTGTTCTATGACACCGTGAAGGGCGGCGACTACCGGTCGCGCGAGTCGAACGTCTACCGCCTCGCCCAGCTCTCGGTGGAGATCATCGACCAATGCACCGCACAGGGCGTTCCATTCGCCAGGGAGTACGGCGGACTCCTGGCTAACCGTTCCTTCGGCGGGGCTCAGGTCTCACGCACCTTCTACGCCCGCGGCCAGACCGGCCAGCAACTCCTGCTGGGGGCGTACCAGGCGATGATGCGCCAGGTCGACCGCGGCACGGTGGAGCTGCACACCCAGACCGAGATGCTGGACGTGGTGGTGAAGGACGGCCGAGCCGTTGGCATCGTCACCCGCGACCTGGTCAGCGGGGAGATCGCTTCCCATCCGGGGCATGCCGTGCTCCTGGCCACGGGCGGCTACAGCAACGTCTTCTACCTCTCCACCAACGCGATGAAGTCCAACGTGACCGCGGTGTGGCGCGCCCATCGCCAGGGCGCCCTGTTCGCCAACCCCTGCTACACGCAGATCCATCCCACGTGTATCCCCGCCTCGGACGAGTTCCAGTCCAAACTCACCCTGATGTCCGAGTCGTTGCGGAACGACGGACGGATCTGGGTTCCGGGCCGGGCGGGCGACACCCGGCCGCCCGGTGACATCGGGGAGTCGGACCGGGACTATTACCTCGAGCGGCGCTACCCGGCCTTCGGCAACCTGGTACCCCGCGATGTGGCCTCCCGGGCCGCCAAGGTCGAGGTGGACCGGGGGAAGGGGGTCGGGCCTCTCGCCAACGGGGTATACCTGGACTTCGAGGAAGCCCTGGGGCGGCTGGGACAGGACACCGTGCGGGAACGGTACGGCAACCTCTTCGACATGTACCACCGCATCACCGGCGAGAGCCCCTACGAGACGCCCATGCGCATCTATCCCGCCATGCACTACACGATGGGCGGGCTCTGGGTGGACTACAACCTCATGACGACCATCCCGGGGCTGTACGCGCTCGGAGAGGCCAACTTCTCCGACCACGGCGCCAACCGTCTGGGCGCGTCCGCGCTGATGCAGGGCTTGGCGGACGGCTACTTCGTCGTCCCTTACACGGTTGGCGACTACCTGGCGCCGCAGCTGGGAGAAGGCCTGGTCCCGAGCAACGATGCGTCGTTCGTCGAGACGGAGAGGCAGGTGGCCACCCGGACCGAGCGCTACCTGTCCATCGGGGGATCACGGTCGGTTGACTGGTTCCACCGGGAACTGGGGAAGGTGCTGTGGGAGTACTGCGGCATGGAGCGGACCGGGGACGGGCTGCGCCGGGCTATCTCCGACATCGACTCCCTCAAGGAGGACTTCGACCGGGACCTGCGGGTTCTGGGCACGAGCAGCACCCTCAACCAGTCCCTCGAGAAGGCAGGGCGGGTGGACGATTTCCTGCAGCTGGCTCGCCTGATGTGCGTGGACGCCCTGCACCGCGAGGAGTCCTGCGGCGGCCATTTCCGGGTAGAGCATCAGACAGATGACGGGGAGGCGAGGCGCGACGATGCCAACTTCTCCTACGTGGCGGCGTGGGGCTGGGCCAACGGCCACGAACCCATCCTGCACCGGGAGCCCCTGACCTTCGACCACGTCAAGCCGGCCCAGCGCAGCTACAGGTAGGAGGGACCGGATGCATCTGACGTTGCGGGTATGGCGGCAGGACGGTCCGGGAGTAGAGGGCCGGTTCGAGACGTACGAGGCCGCCGGCATCCACCAGGACATGTCGTTCCTGGAGATGCTCGACCTTGTCAACGAGCGGCTGGTAACCGCAGGTCATGAACCGATCGCCTTCGACCACGACTGCCGGGAGGGCATCTGCGGATCGTGCGGTCTGATGATCGACGGCCGGGCGCACGGACCGCAGGGGAGCACCGCCACCTGCCAGCTCCACATGCGGGAGTTCTCGGATGGTGACACCATCGTCATCGAGCCCTGGCGGGCCACCTCCTTCCCTATCGTCCGCGACCTGGTGGTGGACCGGGGGGCATTCGACCGGATCATCGAGGCCGGCGGCTATATCGGCGCCCCGACCGGATCAGCGCCCGAGGCGAACCTGACGCCGGTGCCGAAGGAGACATCCGACGCCGCCATGGACGCGGCGGCATGTATCGGATGCGGGGCCTGCGTGGCGGCCTGCCCCAACGGAGCGGGCCAACTTTTCACCGCCGCCAAGGTCGCCCACCTCAACCTGCTGCCGCAGGGCCAACCGGAGCGCTGGATGCGAGTCGAGCGTATGGTGGAGACCATGGAGGAGTACTTCGGCTCCTGTTCCAACCACGGCGAATGCGAGCCTGCCTGTCCCAAGGGGATCTCGCTGGATAACATCGCCCTGATGAACCGTGACTACCTGCTGTCCAAGATACGCAACCGAAAGCTGGGAGGGCAGCGGTGATGGCGAATCCCGGAGGTAGCCCCCGTGGCAGTTAGGTTCCTGAGCGCCGAGTGGGCCGAGCAAGTGACGGAGGCCGTGCGCGGCCATCCCGGCTTCGGTGGCGCCGTTGAGGACATCGAGTTCTCGGTCCAGTTCGAGATCGACCAGGTCCCCGATGGGGCTGCCGGCCGTTACTACCTCGACGTGGCCGACGATGACGCCTCCCTGGCGATCGGAACCCTGGGGCAGGCGGATCTCACCGTTAGGACGGACTACGCCACGGCTGCTGCCATATCCCAAGGTACGCTGAAGATCCAGAGCGCCTTCTTCAGCGGGAAGCTGGCCATCTCGGGCAACGTGGCCAAGCTGCTACTGAACCAGCGAGCGCTGGATCATCTCGCGGATGCCGTCTCCGGACTCGAAGTGGAGTATTAGTTTCCAGTTCGTACCCACTAGTAACTAGGGACTACCAACTATAACTAGTTATTGATACGGTCCTTGAGGGCTTTCGAAGGCTTGAAGGCGGGGGATCTGGTGGCTGGGATCTCGACTGCCTCACCGGTCCGAGGATTGCGACCGGTCCGAGCCTTGCGCTGCCGCACCGCGAAGGTGCCGAACCCCGTGATCCGGACGTCCGCTCCCTCCCGGAGCGCCCCGGCGATCGTCTCGAACACCACGTTGACGCTCGCCATAGCCCGGCTCCGGGACGTTCCGGTCTCGTAGGCAACCACATCTGCCAGATCGCGTTTGTTCATCTTGCTTCCCTCATCGCCGGACAGTACGGGTCGGACACCAAGGCCGACCGTGACTATAGGAGGATGCTGAGGACGGAGTCGGCATGGGCGGCCACGGCTCGATCCGGGAGTTCCGTCGCACCCTCAGGCGCCCAGGATCGCTTCCATCTCCTCGATCTTGTCGCGCACCGCCTCAGCTGCGGCGTGGAGACCGGCTCGTTCGGTAGCGGTCAGGTTGAGTTCGACCACTTCTTCCACACCCGCGGCGCCCAGACGGGCCGGTACGCCCAGGTAGATGTCCGACAGCCCGTATTCCCCCGTGAGCCAGGCACACACCGGCGTCACCCTGCCCTCGTCGTTGAGGATCGCCCGGGCCATGAGCGCCGCCGCAGACGAAGGGGCATAGAACGCGCTTCCGGTCTTCAGGTAGCCGACGATCTCCGCGCCGCCACCCCGGGTTCGCTCCACCAGTGCATCGATCTCCTCCTGGGCAAGTATCTCCGGGAGGGGCTGGCCGTCCACGAAGCACCGGGACGGCACGGGGACCATGGTGGCGCCGTGGCTACCGAGGGTCAGGGCCTCGACCGAGAGGATGTCCACCTCGAGGCGCTCGGCGATGAAATGGGCGAAGCGGGACGAGTCCAGCACGCCGGCCTGTCCCATCACCCGGTGGCGAGGGAGGCCGCTCACGTCGGCGGCCAGGACGGTCATCTGATCCAGCGGGTTGGTCACCACGATGATGGTCACATCCGGGGACCGATCGACCAGCTCCCTGGTGACCTGCCGGACGATCTTGGCGTTGACCGCCAGCAGGTCCATGCGGGACATTCCCGGCTTGCGAGCCAGCCCGGCCGTGATGATCCCGACATCGCTCCCCGCCGTCTCTTCGTATCCGTTGGAGCCGATCACCCGGGTGCGGTACCCCTCGACCGGACGCGACTGGTTCATGTCCAGCGCCAGACCCTGGGGCAGCCCCTCGACGATGTCGGTCATCACCACCTCGTGGGCGATGTCCATGGCCGCCAGCCGTTGCGCAGTGGTGGAGCCGTACTTCCCAGCGCCTACGACTGTGATCTTCTTCGATCGGGTCACGTCCGGTTCTCCCTCATCGGATCCTACATGTAGGCCCGGATATGGCTGGGCGCCCGGCGGGTACCGCTCATGGCGGCGTAGCGTTCGATGATCGGCATCCGCTCCACCAGGGCGGCAGCGAACTCGGAGGTCCGCACCTCGGTGGAGTACTTCATCAGCCGGGCCAGGTCGTAGGTGACGACCCGATCCCCTATCACCGCCTCCAGGCTGGCCTCGATCAGATCGGCTGCACCCCTCCACCCCATGTAGCGGAGCATGTTGGCGCCTGACAGGATCACCGAGCCCGGATTGACCTTGTCCAGACCGGCGTACTTGGGGGCGGTGCCGTGGGTGGCCTCGAACACGGCATGGCCGGTGGCGTAGTTGATGTTCCCGCCCGGCGCCAGGCCGATGCCCCCCACCTGGGCGGCCAGCGCGTCCGACAGGTAGTCGCCGTTCAGGTTGGTGGTGGCGATGACGTCGTAGTTGGCGGGACGGGTCAGCACCTGCTGCAGCATGGCGTCGGCGATCACGTCCTGGACCAGGATCTTGTCACCCGGCTCTCCCCCGCACTCGTCCCAGGTGATGGTCTCCGCGGGGAACTCCTCCCTGGCCACCTCGTATCCCCAGTTACGGAAGGCGCCCTCGGTGAACTTCATGATGTTGCCCTTGTGGACGAGGGTGACGGACCGCCGCCCGAACGTCACGGCGTACTGGATCGCGGCGCGCACCAGGCGTTTCGAGCCACCGTCCGAGATGGGCTTGATGCCAACGCCGGAATCGGGCTTGATCTTCCAGCCGAACTCATCGGCCAGGAACCCGATCAGCCTTCCGGCCTCGGCGCTGGCCTCCTCCACCTCCATACCGGCGTACACGTCCTCCGTGTTCTCGCGGAAGATGACCATGTCCACGAGGTGCGGGGTACGGATCGGAGAGGGAATACCCCGGTACCAGCGAACCGGTCGGAGGCAGGCATACAGGTCGAGGGTCTGGCGGATCGTGACGTTCAAGGACCGGATACCGCCTCCGACCGGGGTGGTGAGGGGGCCCTTGATACCCACGAGGTATTCCTGGAAGGTCTCGATCGTCTCGTCCGGGAGCCACTCGCCGCTCCTCTTGAAAGATGTCTCTCCGGCGTAGACCTCGTGCCAGGCTATCCGGCGGCCTCCACCGTAGACATGCTCGACCGCGGCATCGAACACCTGCCTGGCGGCTCGCCAGATGTCCGGTCCGATCCCGTCGCCCTCGATGAAGGGAACGATCGGCTCATCTGGAACCTCCAGCCCCGCTTCTCCCATAGTGATGCGGTCCGGCATGGCAACTCCTGTCTGTGCTCAGTCCCCTATTCCCAACCGCCGCGAGCCTAGTGACTCGGGAGGGAAGGTCGCCGGTATCCTGCCCGCATGTCCCGCCTACTGCATCTGGTCGAGTTGGGCATCCCCCTCCACCACCGGTTCTCCAACTCCCAGGCGGCCATCTCGGAACGCCGGGTCGTCCTGGTGGGGATCACAGAGGACGGGATCACCGGCTGGGGGGAGGCGGCGCCTTATCCCGGCTACACGCCCGAGACCGTAGAGGATGTCTGGGAAGCGCTGACCGCCACGGGCGGAGGCGTGTTCGACGGTGACCGCACCGAGATCCCCGCTACCGCCTCCGCCGCTCTCGGGCAGGCTCGGACAGACCTGGCCGCCCGGCGGGATGGTATCCCGCTGTGGTCCTATCTCGGTGGGTCGGGCCGGCCCTCGATGGCTTGCGCAGCGATCGGTGTCCAGGAGTCACCCCACCTGCTGGTGGCCCGGGTCGAAAGGATGGTCGAAGCAGGCGCGAGGCAGGTGAAGATCAAGATCGAGCCCGGGAGGGATGTAGATCACCTGCGGGCGGTTCGCGAACGGTTCTCCGGCTTGACGGTCGCCGCGGACGCCAACGGCAGTTACCGGCCGAACGACCCGTCACTGGCAGAGCTCGACGATCTGGGACTGGCCTACCTGGAGCAACCGCTGCCGGCGTGCGACCTGGACGGCCATGCCGGGTTGCGCCGGCGCATGGGGACGCCGATCTGCCTGGACGAGCCGGCCACGACCGCGGAGGCCGTGGAGCGGATCATCGGGCACGACGCGGCCGACCTGGTGAGCCTCAAGCCGGGCATCCTGGGCCCGGTACCCACGCTGAGGGCCATCGAGGTGCTCTCCTCGGCCGGTGTGGGCGTCAAGATCGGTGGCCTGGTGGAGACCTCGGTGGGACGGGCCCACGCCCTGGCCCTGGCCTCCCGTCCTTCGGTCTCCTACACCGACATGGTCCCCCCGCTATGGCTGCTCGCAGCGGACCCGTCCCCTCACGAATGGGGGGTCGTGAATGGGCTCCTGTTCCCGCTCGACGAACCTGGCCTGGAGGTGCGTACCGGCGAGGCGCCGGTGTCCGCTTGTGTCAGCCGAACGGCCGACTTCGCCCTCTAACTACGCGCGCGCATCCCGGAGGCTACGGCGGTGTTATGCATCAGCATGGCCACGGTCATGGGACCGACCCCGCCCGGTACCGGGGTGATGGCAGCCGCCACCTCCGCCACCTCGTCGAACTTGACGTCACCCACCAGAGTGCCCGACTCGGTGCGGTTGATGCCGACGTCGATGACCACGGCTCCCTCGCGCACGTGGGCGCCGGTAACCATCTCCGGCCTGCCCACCGCCACCACCAGGATGTCGGCCCGGCGGGTAACACCGGCCAGGTCCTTCGTGCGGGAGTGGGCGATCGTCACCGTGGCGTCAGCGCCGCGCGCCGCCATGAGCAGGGCCAGGGGCCGGCCCACCAGGAAGGACCGTCCCACCACCACCACGTTCGCTCCCCGGAGCGGGATGTCGTAGTGCTCGAGGATGCGAAGGCATCCGCTCGGCGTGCAGGGGGCGAACACGGGACGGTCCAGAACGATCATCCCCAGGTTGGTCGGATGGAGGCCGTCCACATCCTTGGCCGGATCGATCTCGATCGTGGCGCTCTGGTCGTCCAACCCCGCCGGGAGCGGGAGCTGGAGCAGGATGCCGTCTACGGACGGGTCCTCGTTCAGGCCCCGGAGGAGGGTGACCACCCGGTCCTGGGACACATCATCGGAAAGCTCGTGGTGGACGGAGCGGATGCCGACCTCCGCTGCGCGCCTGCGCTTGGAACGAACGTAGGCGGCAGAGGCCGGGTCGTCCCCCACCAGGACAGTCGCCAGGGTGGTCTCCTTGCCCCCGTTGCCCAGGGCGCCCACCCGTTCGGCGGTCTCGTCCAGCACCGCTCGCGCCACTGCTTTGCCATCGAGGATCTGTGCGCTCATCTCGTTCCCCTCATCAGTGCCGGAATCGTCGCTTGCCGGTGAAGATCATCGACAACCCGAGGCGGTCGGCCGCCTCCACGACCGCCCGGTCGTTGACCGAGCCGCCGGGCTGGATGACCAACTCTACGCCCCCGGCCGCGGCCGCCTCTATCCCGTCGGGGAACGGGAAGAACCCGTCCGAGGCGCACACTCCGCCCGCGGCGCGTCCGCCCGCCCTGGCGACTGCCATCTCGACCGCTCCCACCCGGTCCTGCTGGCCTCCGCCGATCCCCCAGGCGGTGCCGTTGCTTGCCAGGACGGCGGCGTTGGAGGCGACGTGGGCGGCCACCTGCCACGCGAATGCGGCATCCTCCACCAGATGGCCCGGATCGCGGCGGCTCACCACCCGCCATGCCGACCTGTCCGATGAATCGGGCGATGCAGCCTGCACCAGCCAGCCCCCTTCGATCTGCCGCAGCGTCCGGCCGGCACGCCGCGGAGTCGGAGCTGCGAGGACCCGCGTGCCGGCTCGCCGGGCCCGGATGCGCTCGACCACCCCCTCGGCGTAAGCGGGGGCGATGATGACATCCGCTTGCGGCGCCCCGTCCATCAGCGCCGCCGTCTCGAGATCCACCGGCCGGTTCAGAGCCACCACTCCGCCGAAAGCAGCCCGCTCATCGCATGCCAGCGCCCTCCGGTAGGCGCCCGCCGGATCCTCCCCGACGGCGGCGCCGCACGGCCCGGCGTGCTTGATGACCGCGGCCGCCGGCCGATCGCCGAGGTCGTGGACCAGGGCCCAGGCCGCTCCGGCATCCAGCAGGTTGAGGTAGCTCAGCGCCACGCCACCGTGCTGGACCACGGCGTTCCACCAATCCTCGGCATCATCCGGTGAGGCGTGTCTTCCGATGCGCCGGTAGCTCGCGGCCGGTTGATCGGGGTTCTCTCCGTAGCGGAGCACCCCGGCCCGCTCCAACGAGAGGTGAAGCGTCGGCGGGAGGAGAGCTTCGTCGTCGAGTTCGTCTAACCAGCTCACGATCGTTCCGTCATAGGCGGCGGTGCGGGCGAAGGCCTTCCTGGCAAGCGTCTCGCGCGTCGGTCCAGACAGCCACTCCCCGGAGCGGATCTCGTCGAGAACGGCCGGGTAGTCCGACGGATCGCACACCACCCCGACATGGCGATGGTTCTTGGCCGCCGCCCGGATCAGGGCCGGACCGCCGATGTCGATGTTCTCCACGCCCGGCTCGGCCTCGAACGGGTAGAGGTTGACCACCACCAGGTCGATCGGCTCGATCCCGTACCGTTCCATATCGGCCCTGTGGTCCGGGTCCGATCGGTCGGCCAGGATGCCTCCGTGAACCTTCGGGTGGAGCGTGACCACCCGGTGGCCCAGCATGACCGGCGAGCCGGTGTGGTCGGCCAGGTCGATGACATCGAGACCCTCCCCGGCCAGGACAGCAGCGGTGCCGCCGCTCGCCAGCAACTCCCATCCCGCATCGACCAGGCCGGTAGCGAATTCGGCCAGGCCGGACTTGTCGAACACCGACAGGAGCGCTCGGCGTTTCAAGCTCGCCACCCGCCGGGCCGGAAGGGTGGTCGGGAGATCGGCCTCAGCAAGCCGGCGTCCGGACCATCAGAGACCGGCGACCACTTCCACCATGAGGCGACCGGCCTCCGAAGGGCTCTCCCCCACCCGCACACCGGCTCCGCTCAGGGTCTCGATCTTGGCGGCGGCGGTCCCCTTCCCGCCCGAGACGATGGCGCCGGCATGGCCCATCTTCTTGCCGGGAGGAGCAGTGATCCCGGCGATGTAGGCAACCACCGGCTTGGCCATGTGCTCGGCGATGAAGGCGGCCGCCTCCTCCTCCGCCGAGCCGCCGATCTCCCCGATCATCATCACCGCCCCAGTCTCGGGATCGTCCTCGAAGGCGGCCAGGCAGTCGGTGAAGGAGGTTCCGGGTACCGGATCACCGCCGATCCCCACGCAGGTGGTAACCCCGATCCCGGCCTGCTTCAGCTCGTAGAGGGCCTGGTAGGTGAGGGTGCCGGAGCGGCTGACCAGCCCTACCGGGCCGCCGGGCAGGGCGATGTCGCCGGCGGTGATTCCGACGTTGGCCTTGCCGGGGCTGATCAGACCGGGGCAGTTGGGACCGATCATCCGGACCTCGGGGTGGTCGCGTCGGAGCTTGCCGTAGAGCCAGGCCTCGTCCTTGGCGGGCACACCCTCGGTTATCACCACCACGAGGGTCACCCCTCCCTCGGCTGCCTCCACCACGGCGCCCCTCACATGCGGGGCGGGAACGAACACGCAGGAAACATCGGCGCCCGTGGCCTCGACGGCGGCGCCGACCGTGGCGAACACCGGGATGCCCTCCACCGAAGTCCCTGCCTTGGACGGGTTCGTGCCGGCCACCACCCGGGTGCCGTAGGCGCGGTTCCGGAGGGCATGGAAGCGGCCGGCCCGGCCGGTCAGCCCCTGGTAGACCACCCGGCTGCGCTCGTTCAGCCAGATGCTCATGCGCTCCCCGCTATCTCCACTGCCCGGGCGGCGCCGCCGGACATCGATCCGGCCATCATCAGCATCTCCGAGAGGCGCGGAGCCACCATCGCCCGGCCCTGGTCGGCGTTGGTGCCGTCCAGCCGCAGAACAATGGGCGCTCGCAACTCGACCCGATCCAGCGCGTCGAGGATGCCCTGGGCCACCACCTCTCCCTGCACGATCCCGCCGAAGATGTTGATGAATATCGCCTTGACCGCCGGGTCGTTGTTGATGACCCGGAGTGCGGCGGCCATGGTCTCGACATCGGCTCCGCCGCCTATGTCGAGGAAGTTGGCGGCCGCGCCGCCGGCCTGGGCCACCACGTCCACCGTGCTCATCGCCAGCCCGGCGCCGTTGGCGATCACGCCCACCGTTCCGTCGAGCCCCACGTATTGGAGACCCCGGGCATGGGCAGCCGCCTCGCGCTCATCCCTGGGTTGGGTGGCGTCGTAAGCGCGGTACTCGGGATGACGGAACACCGAGTTGTCGTCCAGGGTCACCTTCGCATCAAGGACCCTTACGTGTCCCTCCGGCGTCAGGATCAGGGGATTGATCTCGACCAGGTCGGCGTCTCCCTCCACGAAGGCCTCGTAGAGCCTGAGCAGCACCTCCACCAGCTCGTCGGCGGCGGACTCGTCAAGCCGGGCGTCTCGGACCCACGTCCGGGCGGCTGCTTCCCCGAGACCATCGAGAGGATCCACCCATATCCTGGCGATGCTGCCGGGATCCGATTCGGCCACCGCCTCGATGTCCACGCCACCCCGCGATGACAGCATGCCCAGATAGCTGCGGGCGGAACGGTCCAGGGTGAAGCTGGCGTAGTACTCGGCGGCGATCCGGGCAGCCTCCTCGACGAGCACACAGCCCACCGTATGGCCCCCGATGTCCATGCCGAGGATGGAGTCGGCGGCGCTGGCCACTTCCTCCCCGTCCCCGGCGAACTTGATCCCGCCGGCCTTGCCCCGACCTCCGATATGTACCTGGGCCTTCACCACGACCGGAAATCCGAGCCGGTCCACGATCTCACGCGCCTCAGGCGCTCGTCGAGCTACGAGACCAGGCGATATCGGAAGCCCGTAGCGACCGAAGAATTCTTTTCCCTGGTACTCGAGGAGATCCACGAAGCGTGATTCTAGGTTGGTGCCACACGGCCTCCATCAGTGGAGACGGTCGCCGTCACGCCTACCCAACCTGCTCCCGGTCTCTGTGGCTTCTCGCTCGTCAGGAGCCGGATATCCTCAGCCAGGCAGGGATCGGCTTGGTAAGGCAAGACTTCGCGGAGGAACCGATCACGCGACATCCATGCCGGTCGACTGGCAACCGGTACCAACTCGGCGACCGGACGTCCCCGAACGGTGACCGTGATTCGTTTGCCCTCGGCCACGCTCTCCAAAAGCGCTCCAGTGCGATTGCGTAACTCCCTGGAGGCAACTTCTCTCATGCGTGTCCCGGCTTCCAGTCCTAACGGGAACGGACGTTGGACTCCACCCATCCGGTCACATCGGCAAGCGGGGTTCCTGGTGTGAAGATCGCCGCGATCCCCTGTTCCTTGAGCAGTTCGGCATCGCGTTCGGGAACTATTCCACCGCCGAATACCACGATGTCGCCCGCATCCCGCTCCCGGAGCAACTCCACGACCGCCGGGAAGAGCGTCATGTGAGCGCCGGAGAGGGCGGAAAGGCCGATTGCGTTCACATCCTCCTGGATGGCGGCCTCCACTATCTGGGCCGGGGTCTGGTGGAGTCCCGAATAGATGACCTCGTTCCCCGCGTCTCGAAGCGCCCTGGCCACCACCTTGGCGCCCCGGTCATGGCCGTCCAGGCCGGGCTTGGCAACCAGGATGCGTAGGGGCATGCGATACTCGGCGCCCGTCACTTACCGGAGGCGGCGGACAGGGCTCGTTTCCGCTCGATGTCGTCGACCATCTCACGGAAGGAAGCCGCGAAACTGCTCACGCCGTCCCGCTCCAGCTTGGCCGCCACGTCGTGGTAATCGACCCCCACCGTCTCGAGGTCCTCCAGCACCATCACACCGTCCGCCATCTGGTTGATGCCGAGCACTTCCGGGCTGTCCGGACCATGGTCCTGGTAGGCGGCGATAGCCGTTTCCGGCAGCGTGTTGACCGTCTCGGGCGCCACCAGGGTGTCGATGTACAGGGTGTCGGAGTAGGCCGGGTTCTTGGTGGAGGTGGACGCCCAGAGCGGCTTCTGCACGTTGGCCCCGTGCCGGCGGAGCCGCAACCACCGGTCGGACGAGAATGCCCGCAGGAACTCCAGGTAGGCGACACGGGCGTTGGCAACCGCGCTCCGGCCGGCCAGCGCGCCCGCCCGCGGCGTGCCGATAGCACCGAGGCGCTTGTCCACCTCGGTGTCGAAGCGGGAGACGAAGAACGAGGCCACCGAGTTGACGGCTGCCGGGTTGCCTCCCGCCTCCCGGAACCGCTCCAGGCCGCTCATGTAGGCGTCGATCACGGCCAGGTAACGCTCCAGCGAGAAGATCAGGGTGACGTTCACCGATATGCCTTCCGCGATGGCCGCCTCGATGGCCGAAAGGCCTGCCCGGGTCGCGGGAATCTTGATGAGTAGGTTGGGCCGGTCGACCCTCTTGACCCAGTCGCGAGCCTCCGCGACCGTGGCCTCCGCCTCGTGAGCCAACTCAGGTGACACCTCGACCGACACGAACCCGTCCAGACCACCGGACCGGCGATGGGTGGGCGCCATCACGTCGCAGGCCCGGCGGATGTCGCGGGTGACGACCGCCGTATAGATCTCGTCGACATCGGCGTCGTGGGCAACCAACTCGTCGATCTGGGCGTCGTAGGAGTCGCCGGACAGGATCGCCTTGGCAAAGATCGTGGGGTTGGAGGTGACCCCGCTGATCCCCGCTTCTACGTACCGCTCCAACTCGCCGGACCGCAGCATCTCCCTGGAGATGGAGTCGAGCCATACCGACTGCCCCAGCACCCCGAGGGCTGCCAGCCTCGAGTCATTCCCGCCGAACACGTCCTGCCTCCCCGATCTCGTGTGGGTCACCCCCAGGTGACTCCCTCACCATGCCCACCCAACGGTAATACGATCGCCGCGGTCAGTGGTCAGAGGCCCGTGGCCCGTGCTCAGTCCATTCCAATACAAACTAGCAACTACTAACAATAAACTAGCAACCAGATCTAGACCTTCTCCAGCGGGGCCCAGTGAACGAGGAGCCGCTTGGTGCCCTTGGTCGGGAAGTCCACCTCGACCTGGGCGCCGCCACCGGTGCCCTCCACGCTGACCACCCGGCCGATTCCCCAGACGTCATGTCGCACCCGATCGTCCACTGCCAGGTCGGTACCGAGCCGCGCCCGGCGGCGCCCGCCGATCGACTCCCGGCGGTGGTCCCTCAGGCGCCTGCCCAGCTTGTTGACCAGGCCGACCGGTATCTCTCGCAGGAACCGGGAGGGTGGGTTGTAGGTGGACATCCCGTACAGCAGGCGGGACCGGGAGGCTGACAGGTAGAGGCGCTCCTGCGCCCGGGTGAGACCCACGTAGCAGAGCCGGCGCTCCTCCTCGAGCTCGTCGTGGTCGGTAAGGGCCCGGGCGTAGGGGAAGATCCCGTCCTCCATGCCCACGATGAACACCACCGGGAACTCGAGGCCCTTGGCGTTGTGCAGGGTCATGAGGGTCACCGCGCCGCCTTTGTCATCCAACTCGTCGGTATCGCTCACCAGGCTGACCGACTCGAGGAACTGCTCCACCAGGCGCATCCCGTCCGGTTCTTCCCCCTCATCCGGCAGGGCGGCCAGTTCGAACTCCTCCGCGCCGGAGAGAAGCTCGCGCAGGTTCTCGGCCCTCCCCTGAGCCTCGACGGTGCCCTCGGCCTCGACCACCTCGAGGTAGCCGACCTCCTCCAGCACCGCCCTGACGGCTGCCGCCGGACCGGACGCGGCATGGCCGGCGACCTTTTCCAGATCGAAGAGAAAGGAGTCGATGGCACTGTGGGCCCGCTTCGCCAGCGAGTCGTTCTCCGCGTGGCGCCGGGCCGCCTCGAAGAAGGTGGTCTCCTCCGCCTCGGCGAACCGGGCCAGCCAGCCGATCGTCACATCGCCGATGCCCCGCCGGGGCAGGTTGATGATCCGGCGCACCGACACTTCGTCGGCCGGGTTGACCAGCACCCGCAGATAGGCCAGCACATCCTTGATCTCGCGCCGCTCGTAGAAACGCACCGTGCCGATCACGCGGTAGGACACACCGAAGCGGGCAAAGCTCTCCTCCACGGCCCGGCTCTGGGCGTTGACCCGGTAGAACACCGCCATTCGCGACAGGTCGAAGCCCTCTCTCGACAACTTGCGGATCTCCTCGGCCACGAACCCACCCTCGTCGGCCTCGTCCTCTGCGGTGTAGAGCGCGATTGGAGCACCCTGGCCGAGGTCGCTCCACAGCCGCTTGGGCTGGCGGCGACCGTTGTGGGAGATCACCGCGTTGGCGGCTTCCAGGATGGTCTGGGTGGAGCGATAGTTCTGGTCGAGCACCACCACCCGAGCCTGGGGATAGTCCCGCTCGAAATTGAGGATGTTGCGGATATCGGCCCCACGGAACGCGTAGATCGACTGATCGGAGTCGCCGACCGCGCAGACATTCGCCCTCTCCCCGGCCAGCTGACGGACCAGCACGTACTGGGCGCGGTTGGTGTCCTGGAACTCGTCGACATGCAGGTACCGGAACCGCTCGCGGTAGGACTCGAGCACGTCCGGGAAGGCGTCGAACACCTCCGTGGCGACCATGAGGAGATCGTCGAAGTCTATAGCCGAGTTCTTCAACAGCTGCTCCTGATAGAGCCGGTAGATGTCGGCCTCGATCTCGTGACGGAAGTTCCCGCCCTGCTCGGAAAAGCTCTCGTAGTCCACCAACTCGTTCTTGGCGTTGGAGATCTTGGCCCGCATCGCCCGGGGCTGGAAGCTCTTCGGGTCCAGGCGCAGATCCCGGATCACACGGGTGATGGCCCGGAGCGAGTCCTGGGCGTCGTAGATCGTGAACCGTGACGAATAACCCAGCCGGGGCGCCTCCCTACGGAGGATCCTCACGCACGCGGAGTGGAAGGTGGATATCCACATCCCCTTGGCCCTCGGACCCACCAGACTCCTAACCCGCTCCTTCATCTCGCCGGCCGCCTTGTTGGTGAAGGTGATGGCCAGGACCTCCCACGGCGCCACCCCGAGGTCGCGTATCAGGTGGGCAACCCGGTAGGTGAGCACCCTGGTCTTGCCCGAGCCGGCACCGGCCACCACCAGCACAGGACCCTCGGTGGCGGCCACCGCCTCCCGCTGGGTCGGGTTGAGATCGGCGAACAGCGGAGAGTCCGATGGGTCGTTCGGAGCAGCATCGGTTTCGATCAACTGGACCATCCCGGTCATGTTAACCAGGCCCCATGTCACGTAATCACAGTGTTGTGATTAGATGACATGGTGGATGCGCCCCCCTCACGGCGCGTGCCAGAATGGCGCACCCGACCCCGCCGAACGCGTCAGGAGATCGCGATGAGCAACCTGCCTCTCTACCTCCGGCCGGGGCGGATCGGGACGGTCACCATCGCCAACCGGATCGTGCGCGCCGCCACGTCCGAGACCATGGCCGCGCCCGGTGGGGAGGTACTGGACTCGTACGTGGACCTGTACCGTCGCCTGGCCACCGGAGGCGCGGGCCTGATCCTCACCGGCCACATGTACGTCGATCCGCGCGGGCAGGCCAGCCGCCACCAGACCGGGATACACCGCGATGGTGTGATCCCGTACCTCCGGCGAGCCACCCACGCCGTTCACGAGGCCGGCGGGACGGTATTCGCCCAACTCGGCCATTGCGGAAGCCAGACCATGATGTCGTCCATCACCCCTGTGGCTCCCTCGCCGGTGCCGAACGCCATGTACGCCCACCAGCCCGAGGAGTTGTCCGAGGCCGGGATCGAGGCGCTGGTCCGGGCGTTCGGTGAGGCTGCCGGGCGAGCCAGAGAGGCGGGTTTCGACGGTGTCCACATTCACGGCGGCAACGGTTACCTGATCTCGGAGTTCTGCTCGCCCCATGCCAACACCAGAGAGGATGGCTGGGGTGGTGACGCCGAGCGCCGCGGCCGGTTTTTCATGGAGGTCTACGAGGCCGTGCGCGCGGCCGTCGGGGCAGGGTTCCCGGTAACCGCGCGGCTCAGCGTGGAGGACTCGGTTCCGGGCGGCCTGCAGCGGGAGGAGTCACTGCAGCGGGCCAGGTTGCTGGCGGAGCGGGGTATCGACGGATTCGAGACCACCTTCGGCGTGATGCGCAGCTACGCCGAGAACATCCGCCCGTACGTGGCGGTCGGCCGTCGTCAGGCCTGGAGGCAGTTGCTGGCGCAGCGGTGCTGGACCCCCGAGGGTCCTGAGGCCTATTACCGGCCCTTCGCCCGGGAGGTCCGCCGGGCTGCCGGCGTACCCACGATCCTGGTGGGCGGCGTGCGGACCACCAGGACGATGACCGATGTCCTGGCCTCCGGCGACGCCGACTTCGTGGCCATGGCCCGCCCGTTCATCCGCGAACCCGACCTGGTGCGGAAGCTCGAGGCCGGGCGTACGGGCGGGGTCGAGTGCGTGTCGTGCAACATGTGCCTGGCCCACGACGGCTGGGATCCCCTCCAGTGCTGGCGCGACACCCCGGCAAACGTCATCCGCCACCTCCGCAAGCGCTACTGGACCAACCGCCGCAACCCGCAATAAGGATTGATCTCACTCGCGTCCCTCTTTCCTTCACACACTACAGCATGTATATATACACGATTGTGCTAAACGTCAGTCATCGTAAGACGAACCCATTCATAGTCCATCCGCTGCCCCGGTCGGTTTCCGATCACTCGGGGACGGTATAGATCCCTGTGGAGGTCTCCTACACGCGCCACGCGCGTGCCCGGATGAAACGGCGCGGAGTCACACCTCTAGATGTGGAAACAGCCCTCAAGCGCCAATTCGGAGACCCGGAGCCTGGAACACCAGGTACGATCTGGATCAGTGGATTGGCCGCCGGTGGGCGTATCCTCCGGGTGTGCGCAAGTGTTGAGAACCGATACCATGTGATCACAGCCGCGTGGCCCGATGAGCAAGGAGGTTTCATCGGATGATCTTCTCCTACGACAACGATGCCGATGCCCTCTATATAGAGATCAAGGATTCTCCTGTCGCGGGTACCCGGCAATTCGACGAGGGCACCATGGTCGACCTGGACGCATCCGGCGAAGTCGTCGGCATAGAAATACTCCAACCCGCACGTGACTGGCCTCTAGAGGAGATAAAGGCCTCCTTCGGACTTGGGGAAGACAACACAGCGATTCTCGAGTCCATGTGGGGAACCACGCCCGAGGGACAACCCTATCCCTTCACCAAGCCCCTGCGCCTAGTCGGCTAGGCCGCGCACATCAAGGGTGGATGCGGCAGCCGCCGAACACCACGTCTGACCACCACTCCAGATGCCGATCCCCTACTCCCACTCGATGGTGGCGGGTGGCTTGGAGGAAATGTCGTAGGCCACCCGGTTGATTCCCGGAACCTCGTTCATCATCCGGCGGGAGATCCGCTCGAGGACCGGATACGGGATCCGGGCGAAGTCCGCCGTCATGGCGTCCTCGGAGGTGACCGCTCGCACCACCAGAGCGTGGGCGTAGGTCCGTCCATCGCCCTGAACCCCCACCGTCCTGACGTCGGGCAGCACCGCGAACGATTGCCATATCTCCCGGTAGAGCCCGGCGCGGTGGATCTCCGCGGTGACGATGGCGTCGGCTGCCCGGAGGAGTTCCAGCCGTTCCCGGGTGATTCCTCCGATCACGCGCACCGCCAGGCCGGGGCCGGGGAAGGGTTGGCGCCAGACGACCTCCTCGGGAAGCCCCAACTCCTCCCCCACCGCCCGGACCTCGTCCTTGAACAGGTCTCGAAGCGGCTCGATGAGCTCGAAATCGAGGTTGTCGGGGAGCCCGCCCACGTTGTGGTGGGTCTTTATGGTGGCGGCGGAGGCGCCGCCGGACTCGATGACATCCGGATAGAGGGTGCCCTGGACCAGGAACCGGGCATCAGGGATGCCGGTGGTGGCCTCCTCGAAGGTGCGGATGAAGAGCTCGCCGATGATCCGGCGCTTACGCTCGGGATCGGCCACTCCTGCCAGCGCGTCCAGGAACCGATCGGCGGCATCGACCCGTATCAGGTCGACCTCGAAGTTCCGGCGGAACGTCTCGTCGACCTGCTCCGCCTCCCCGGCTCGCAGCAGCCCGTGATCCACGAACACGCAGGTGAGGCGGTCCCCCACCGCCCGATGGACCAGGGCGGCGGCCACCGCCGAGTCGACCCCTCCGGAGAGGCCGCAGACAACGCGCGCATCGCCCACCCTGGCCCGGATGGCGCTGACCTGCTCCGTGATGATCGACCCTCCGGTCCAGTCTTGCGCTGCCCCGCACGCGTCCCTCACGAACCGCTCCATGATGTCGAACCCGTGGTCTGTGTGGATCACCTCGGGGTGGAACTGGACGCCGTAGAAACCGCGCTCCGGCTTCTCCATGGCCGCCACCGGCGAGCCCGGCGTAGTGGCTACGCCGGCAAACCCGTGCGGCGGTTCCGTGACGGCATCCATGTGGCTCATCCAGACATCCTGGCGCGCCGGGGTTCCGGCCAGCAGCAGCGAGTCGCCGGTCACGTCGAGCGAGGTACGTCCGTACTCGGCCTCGCCGGTCCGCTCCACCGTGCCGCCCAGCAGGCGCGCCAGCAGCTGGTGGCCGTAGCAGATGCCGAGCACGGGGACACCCATCTCCAGGAGGCCGGGGTCGATCAGGTAGGCGTCATCGGAGTAGACGGACAGCGGGCCGCCGGACAGCACGAGACCGAGCGGGTGGTGGCGCCGGACCGCCTCCACGCTGATATCGCGGGACACGATCAGGGAGAATACGCCGGCCTGGCGGATCCGGCGGGCGATCAGTTGGGCGTACTGGGCGCCCAGATCGACCACGAGCACCGGGCGATGGCGGGCCTCCCCGCCGGCAGGCGGAACAGGATTCAAAAACCCATCCCGACTCGCTGGCTCCGCTGGAGGGCCTTTCCCTCGGTCCGGACCGACGGCGCCACCACCAACTCCGCCTTGTGGAACTCCTTGAGGTCGGCGTACCCCGTGCTCGCCATGGCCAGCCGCAGCGCGCCGAACAGGTTCTGGCGGCCGTCGTTCTCGCGAGCCGGGCCCACCAGGATCTGCTCGAGGGTGCCCAGTTGTCCGGTCATCACCCTCGTGCCCCGGGGCACCGACGGGTGGAAGGTAGCCATTCCCCAGTGGGCGCCTCGACCCGGCGCCTCGATCGCCGAGGCCAGCGGCGAGCCGATCATCACCGCGTCCGCCCCGCAGGCGATCGCCTTGGCGATGTCACCACCGGTGCTCATACCGCCGTCCGCTATGACGTGGACGTACCGTCCCGCCTCGGCCAGGTACCGGATCCGCGCGCCGGCGGCGTCGGCGATGGCGGTGGCTTGCGGCACCCCCATCCCCAGCACCCGGCGGGTGGTACAGGCCGCGCCGGGGCCCACCCCAACCAGGATTCCGGCGGCGCCGGTGCGCATCAGGTGGATCGCTCCGGCGTAGGAAGCGCACCCACCCACGATCACGGGGAGGTCCAGGCCGGCGATGAAGGATGAAAGGTCGAGAGGATCGTCGCGGCTGGAGACGTGCTCGGCCGACACCACCGTGCCCTGGATCACCAGGACGTCGAGCCCGGCCTCCACCACCCCGTCGATGTAACGCTCCACGCTCTGCGGGGTGAGGGACGCCGCGGCGACCACCCCCGCCGACTTGATGTCGGAGATGCGCTGTCGCATGAGATCCGGCTCGATGGGCGCCCGGTACAACTCCTGAAGGCGGGCGGTGGCGCGGTCGGCCGGCAGCGTCGCCACCTCCTCGAACACCGGTTCGGGATCCTGGTAGCGCGCCCACAAACCCTCCAGGTTGAGCACGCCGAGGCCTCCCAGCCGGCCGATGGCGACCGCGGTCGCTGGGGACACAGCCGAGTCCATCGCCGACCCGAGCATCGGTAGCTCGAACCGGTAGCCGTCCAACTCCCAGGAGAGGTTGACGTCGTCAGGATCGCGGGTGCGGCGGCTGGGGACGACTGATATGTCGTCGAAGCCGAAACCGCGCCGACCCGACTTACCGATGCCGATCGAAATGTCCACCTAGCAAACCTCCCAGTGCGCTCCAAGAAAATACCAGACCCTCCACGGGCGTCCGGCTCTTGAGCTTCCGCTCGAAATGGCGCGGCCGACCGGCAACGGCGCGCTTCTATCCCTGTTGGAAGGCTTCGAAGTAGAGGTCGTTCCACCGTCTTGACTCGTCGTCGCTGAAGCAGGAGTGAAGCCGGTATCCGTCTTTCAGGTACTCGGCGCGGGTCTCCGCGTCGAGCGCCAGTTTGTCCTCATACGGCGTGAAGAACAGGTAGTCGATGTAGTGCTCGTGCTCGCTCGCGAAGTCGATCATGCAGCTCGCCGACCCTTCTGACAAGTCCTCGCCGAGCAGGATCCCGACATAGGCGGCGTACAGGCGCCCGGGGGTGTCCGGCGTGAAGCACGCCTCATGCAATTCGTGATCAGACATAGCACCGGCACCTCTGAGCGGGGAGTCCAGGATCGCTTCGAACTCGTCGGTGCCGATGCGCTCGCGGAAGCAGTCCAGCTCGGCGTCCGTGAACGCGCCGATTACGTCCGCCAACTCTATGTCAACCATCTCGACCAGTTGCTGGTAGACGCGGAACTGCAACGCCGCCACCTCTTCGTCGGAGAAGCACTCCAGGATCCGGGAGTTGATCTCGGCCAGTTCCTTGGCGGGAACGCGCTCCCCTTCCCACTCCAGACCGGCCTGCTGGTGGTAGCTCTCCGGGATCCGCAGGGCGAGGGGCACGCGGCACCGGCGGGCCTCCTCGTCCATCCGGCCCGCGGTAGCGTCTCTCAACACGATCATGGCCAGCACCACGTTGTCCTGGGTCAGGCACGAGAACAGCCTGGTGACGAGTGAGGGTCCCGGCCTGCGTCCTCTCCATCTTCGCTCAGAACCGGCCTGGACACGAAGATGTTGTACACCATCTCCCCGAGAGCCGCCTTGATGCACTCCCTCTCGTCCCCGGAGATCCTGTCCATCACGTCCTGGTAGGTGGTGGAGGCGTCCACGAAGAAATCCGCCCGGGTGCCGCGTGGCTGCGCGGCCGGCTCCGTCTCTCCGGGCGCGGTGGTCGTAGTAGTCGCAGGCGCCGCGGTAGTCGTAGTAGTCGCAAGCGCAGTGGTGGTAGTAGTCGCAGGCGCAGTCGTGGTAGTAGTCGCAGGCGCCGCGGTGGTCGTGGTCGGGTCGGACTCCGAGTCGCCCGAACAGGCCCCGGCTAGCAGCGCCACGGCCAGAACCGCGGCCGCGGTGAACATCCGCCGGAGCCCGCGGGATTCGCGCATGGGTCGGACTCTACCCCTCCCGCTACTGAAACTCCATGATTTCGGCAAGCGGAGGCAGGTCCGCCGGGAGAACGGCGGCAGGATTCCCGCAGCACGGCACTAGCCTGGCGGGTCAGTGCTGGAAGCTCGCTGGCGTTGGTACGACGCCCTTACGGTCCTCGGAGCAGGAGTCCTTGGGGCGGTGGTCGCAGGACTGATCGCCGGCGCGCTCGGCGCGGATACCGCCGACCCCCACTTCTACTTCTGGGTCCTGATTCCCCTCCAGAACCTCGGCCACATCGGCGCGCTCGCCCTGCTAGGCAGGGTTCGAGGGTTCCCCGACCTGGCCGAGGCCCTCTCGTTCGAGGTCGAGCCGCGCCACGCCCGCTGGGTACTGGCGGGTGCGGCCATGTCGATAGCGCTCGCCTGGCTCGCGGCCGGCCTCCGCTTCCTGCTGGGCGTCGAGGATGCGACCCCCCAGGCGATCGTGGAAGCGGTTGCCGAGACTCGTGGAACGAGCACGATGGCGGCCGTAGTGGTGGGCGTGGCGGTGCTGGGCCCGGTCGTGGAGGAGATGATCCACCGCGGGCTGGTCTTCCGGATGCTCCTGGGAAACAACCGCAAGCCGATCACGGCCGTCATCGTCAGCTCTGTCCTATTCAGCGCCATCCACCTGGTGGATCCGTCGCTGTACAGCGCCGCCGGCGCTGTCACCCTCCTGGTCCTCTTCGCGTTCGGGTTGTTCCTGGGAACGCTGAGGGCGCGGACCGGCACCCTCGGTCCCACGATCTTCGCCCACAGCGGCTTCAACCTGACGACGCTGGTGGTGCTGTTCTTCTTCCCGACCCCTCCATCTGGTTTGTAGTTGTGCTGTCAACCAGGAACTAACAACTGATCCCGATGAGGTGGCGCACGCCGGTCATGGTCTCCTCGGCCCTGGTGCGGGCCGCTTCGGCGCCCTCTGACATGATCCGTTCCACGTCGGGGTCGTCCAGGTCGAGATAGGCTCGGCGCACCGGCGCCAGGCCCGAGATCACCGCCTCGGCAACGGTTTGCTTGAACCGTCCGTAGCCGACGGAACGGTACTCCTCCGCCAGTTGGTGGACGTTACGGCCCGTGAACGCGGACAGGATGTCAAGTAGGTTGCTGATCCCGGGCTTGCGCTCCACGTCGTAGGCGACCAGGTTGCCCGAGTCCGTAACCGCCCGCCGAACCTTGGTCACGATGGTGTCGGCGTCGTCGGTCACGATTATCCGCGAGCCCGGATCCGGATCGGACTTGGACATCTTGGAGGTGGGATCCTTCAGGGACATCACCCGTGCTCCCACCGGCGGGGTTATCTGCTCGGGCACCGGGAAGAAGTCTCCATAGCGTGAGTTGAACCGGTCAACGAGATCACGGGTGAACTCGAGATGCTGGGTCTGGTCGTTACCGACCGGTACGGCATGCACGCGGTGGACCAGGATGTCGGCTGCCATCAGCACCGGATAGGAGAACAGGCCCAGGTTCTGCCCGCCCTTGTCCTCCTTCTCCTTGTACTGGGTCATCCGGCCCAACTGGCCCATCGAGGCGAAGGTGCCCATGATCCAGGACAGCTCGGCGTGCTGCGGCACCTGGCTCTGGTAGTACACCATGGAGCGGCGCGGGTCGATCCCCGCCGCCAGCAGGATCTTGGCGGTCCGTACCCGGGCCCGCGCCAATTCGGCGGGATCCTGAGGGAGGGTGAGGGCATGGAGATCGACCACGCAGTAGACCGTGGCGTACTCGTCCTGCATGGCCACCCAGTTGCGGAGCGCCCCCATGTAATTGCCGATGTGGATGTCACCGCTGGGCTGGATCCCCGAAAAGACCCTTCTGGTGGTCACCTCATCACCTCCGCTCAAGTCATCCAGAGGTTACGCCGACCGCCCGATGACCGCTAAACGGTGCGTCCGCGCAGCACCGGTCCACCGGCCCGTCCTGAAATGGATGTTGACATACCGGAGCGGATCAGCGACACTCGGTCCGGAGATGAGCAACCACACCGGGATCATTATCGAATAGGGCATAGGGAACCGACCCCTGTGTCCGCAACCCTGCGCCCCGGCGCAGGGTTCTTTATTTGGCGACCACCGTCCGCCGGCCTCACAAAGGGAGGGAGCCTCGCATGGCACATCCCCGACTCGAGATCTACGACACCACCCTGCGCGACGGGGCGCAGCAGGAAGGCATCTCGCTGACCGTCTCCGACAAGCTGCGGATAGCCGCTCTGCTGGACGACCTCGGGGTCGGCTACATCGAGGGCGGATGGCCCGGGGCCAACCCGAAGGACAGCGAGTTCTTCAAGCGGGCTCGTTCCGAGCTCAGCCTCCGTACCGCGTCGCTGACCGCTTTCGGCGCCACGCGCCGGCCCCGCCGGTCTGTCGAGGGCGATCCACAGATGCTCAACCTGCTCGAGGCAGAGACAGACGTGGTCTGCATCGTCGGGAAGGCGTGGGACTACCACGTGCGCGAGGCCCTCCTGACGGACCTGGACGACGGCGTCGCCATGGTGGCCGAGTCGGTGGCCTACCTGAGGCGCCACAACCGACGGGTCTTCTTCGATGCGGAGCACTTCTTCGACGGGTACCTGTCGAACCCCGACTTTTCCATCAGAGTGCTCCGCGCCGCATTCGAGGAGGGCGCCGAACGCCTGGTCCTGTGCGATACCAACGGAGGACGCCTGCTGCCGGACATCGCAGGCGCCATCGACCGGGTCCAGGAGGCTCTTCCCGACGCACAACTGGGCGTGCACTTCCACAACGACGCCGGTTGTGCGGTGGCCTCGTCGCTGACCGCTGTCGAGATGGGGATCCGGCAGGTTCAGGGGTGCATCAACGGCTACGGAGAGAGAACCGGCAACGCCGACCTCTCCACCATCCTGCCTGACCTGGTGCTGAAGATGGGAGTCCCCGTACTTGATCCGGTCCGGCTCGAGATACTGTCGCCCATCGCCCACCACATCGCAGAGATCGTGAACGTCAGCCTCGACCCTCACAGTCCGTTCGTGGGCGCGTCGGCCTTCACCCACAAGGCCGGCCTGCACACCTCGGCGCTGGCCCGGCGCCCCGACGCCTACGAGCACCAGAACCCGGCTCACGTTGGCAACCGGACCCGTACCGTGGTCTCGGAGCTGTCGGGCCGCTCGACCATACTCGCCAAGGCCCGGGACCTGGGCATCGCGTTAACCGGAGCACAGGCCACCGAGGTGCTGGACGAGATCAAGCACATGGAGAACCGGGGTTACCACTTCGAGGCCGCTGACGGCTCGTTCGAGCTGATGCTGCGGCAGGCCGGAGGATGGTCGCACGACTTTTTCGAGCTGGAGTCGTTCCGGGTCTCGACCGAGCACCGCTCCGACGCGCTGGTCATGGCGGAGGCCACGGTCAAGATCGTGATCCGGGGCGAGCGGGTGATAAGAACCGGCGAGGGCAACGGGCCGGTCAACGCCCTGGACCATGCCCTCCGGGAAGCGCTCAAGCACCACTATCCCCAACTCGACACCCTGCGCCTCACCAACTACAACGTACGAGTCCTGGACGCCACCGCTTCAACGGCCGCGGTCGTGAGGGTCTTCATCGAGATGAGCGACGGCCCCTCGACCTGGGGGTCCATCGGGGTGCACGAGAACGTCATAGAAGCCACCTGGGAGGCGATGGCCGACGGGATCGTCATCGGCCTGCTACGCGCTGGAGCGGAGCCGGCCGGAGCGGCCGGCAGCCCATCATGATCCGCCCCGGCGTACCTCCGGTCGAGGAGTCGCTGCTCAGCCAGGCCGTCCACCTGGCCCGCCAGGCGGGACAGTTCACCCTGCGCTGGTATGACGGAACCACGGAGGTGATGGTGAAGGGGGACGGGAGCCCGGTCACGGAGGCGGACCGGGCGGCGGAGCAGTTCCTCCGCACCGAACTCTCCCAGCGCTTCCCCGAAGACGGCATCGTGGGGGAAGAGTTCGACGACACCGCCGGGTCATCCGGACGCACCTGGTTCATCGACCCCATCGACGGCACCCAGTCCTTCATCCGGCGCGTGCCGCTCTTCGCGACGCTGCTCGCACTCGAGGACGAGCACGGCGCCGCGGTGGGCGTCATAGACCTCCCCGCGCTCGGCGAGACCGTCGCGGCCGGCCGGGGCCGGGGCTGTTACCTGAACGAACGCGCCGTATCGGTGCGCCGCCGATCCGATCTGGATGGCGCCGTGATGTGCACCAGCGGCTTCGACCTCCTTCCCCAGGACATGGCCGAACGCCTCCACGCGGGGCCGATGATCCTGCGGGGATGGGGCGACGCCTACGGTTACAGCCTGGTGGCTTCGGGCCGGGTGGACGCCATGCTCGACCCGATCGTGAATCCTTGGGACGTGGCGCCGATGGCGGTGATCCTCCCGGAGGCCGGTGGCAGGTTCACAGACCTGTCCGGACAACCATCGTTCCGATCCGGAACCGGCCTGGCGACCAACGGCGATCTCCACGATGCCGTCCTCGAACTCGTTACCGGTCGACCAGCTGCCGGTCGCGCCTAACCGAGCAGCACCTCTACGAGTACGGCTCCAGGCCGATGAGCCGCCGCACCATCCGAGCGGTCGCTCCCCACAGGGTGTCGCCATCCAGGTCGAACACGAACACCTGGTGGCCCTTCCACGACTTGCTGCGCCAGCGGGTCTCGTCGAGAAGGGAGTCCACGGTCGGAGTGTGTATCCGATCCACCTCGTTCGCGTCGGGACACAGCCTGGGGACTCCGGAAAGCCATCCGACCACGGGCACGACCAGGAGCGGGTAGCTCACGGTGTGGATGGCGGGCAGGTAGCCGAGCACCTCCACCGTGGCGGGCTCGATACCGACCTCCTCACGAGCTTCGCGAAGGGCGGTGTCGAGCGGCCTCTCCCCCGGTTGCGGCTTGCCCCCCGGGAAGGCAATGTCACCGCCGTGCGTGGGCATGTGGAGCGGACGACGTATCAGGACCAGTCTGAGATCGTCGCCGTCCTCGTACAGAGGGGCCAGCACCGCCGCCTGCTGGGCTCCGTTACCGGTCGGGGGCTCGGGCAGCAGGCGGGCGGGATTCCAGGGATGGTCCATCAGGAGATGCTAGAAGGGCGACCAGAAGCCCGGGCGAAGGGATTGGAGTGGTGGCCGGGGCCCCCTATACCGGATAGGCTCGCGATTGCCATGCGAATCCCTTCCCGAGACGTGTTACCCCCGCTCGAGCACTACACGCAGCGTTTGATGCTCCGGCCATTCAGGCGGCGTGACATCGAAGCCCTGTACGCCGCAGTACGCGACTCCCAGACGGAGTTGGCCGAATTCCTACCCTGGGCTACCAGGACCTTTACGAGGGCTGGAGCGGCCGGCTTCGTCCGGGAAAGCATGCGCTCGTGGCGCGAAGGCAAGGCCTACGACTTCTCGATCCGGCTCCACGACAGGCCCGATCGCCACGTAGGCAACATCAGCATCTGGCATGTCTCCCGCAGCTCGCGATCCGGCGAGATCGGTTACTGGATCAGAACGGAGGACACGGGACGAGGCATCGCCACCGAAGCCACCCGCGCGGCCCTCCGGATCGGGTTCGAAGAGCTGTCCATGCACCGTATGGTGCTCCGCGTAGCGGTGGGCAACAAGGCGAGCGAGAGAGTAGCTACGAAACTCGGGTTCGTGCGCGAAGGAGTGCTGCGAGAGGAGATCCAAGTGGGCGGTCGCTGGATGGACCACTCGGTCTGGGGCCTCCTCGACCACGAGTACCGGCGCCTGATCCGGACGGACCCCCGCATGGAGGACCCGGACTCCGGCGACCAGAATGGTCGATAGGCCAGGACACGATCACTGCCTGGCCTATCCACTAACGAGCGTTATCAGCTGCCTTCGGTGCTCGCCGGATGAGCCCGGACGAAGTCCAGCACCTCGCTACGGAAGAACTTGAAGGTCCTACCTCCCGGAAGGCGATAAGCGGGAAGGCGGCCTTCCCTCGCGTACTTCCGGATCATCTGGACGTCCATGCCCAGAAGGTCGGCCACCTCGTTGGCGCCGAGAATCTTGTCTTCGCTTTGCATCAGCCCGCTTCCTTGGTCGGATACCATGACGGTTACCTGTGGCTACCCGGAGAAGCGTCTGACCCTTCGGCCAAAGCCCGCCTCTCTCGTGGGTAACTAGGATAGTTTAGCGTAATTCTATGACTATTGCCAACAATAGGCTCGAAGAGGCACGCCAAGGAGCGCGACCATACCGGAAATGTACGAATGACCAGGCTCTTTAAGGCTCACGACAAGGCTCGTGTGGTCTACACGATAACGATCTTCGTGGTCCTGGCGTCACTGGACAACGCTGCAATCGCGCTCTATCCGGTACTCACGAACGTAATAGCCGCCGACCTCGGAGAGAGCCAGGCCGGCGTGGCGGCGGTCACCGCCTTGATCATCCTCGTAACCGCTCTGAGCGCGGTGGGCTGGGGATACATAGGCGATCGGTCACGACGCAAGCCCCTACTCTTCTGGGCCACGCTGGCATGGAGCGGTGGCCTGCTGCTGGCGGCGAGATCGGGATCCCTCACCGAACTGGCGCTGTGGTCGGTCCTGGTCGGTGCCGGCCTGGGCGCCATAGCCTCCGTGGGATTCTCGGTGATCTCCGACTTCATCCCCCCACGGCGTCGAGGTCTGGCGATGAGCTTCTGGGGGCTCTCCCAGGGTGCGGGCGGCTTCCTGGGCATCCTGGTGGGCGGCGTCCTGGGCGCGTCCGACTGGAGGCGCCCGTTTATCGGCTTGGCACTGGTCGGCGCCGCGGTGGCCCTTTTGTACCTGACCACGGCCGAAGCACACCGGGGCCGGGCGGAGCCGGAGCTGGCCGAGGCGCTGGCCGCCGGAGGAACCTACGACTACCGCATCGAGCGATCCGACATGAGGAAGCTCTGGAAGATCCGCACCAACCCGTGGCTGGTTCTCCAGGGCCTGACCGCCCAATTGGCGTACGGATCGTTGGTCTGGGTGCCCCTCCTGTACCAGGGCAAGGTCGAGGCTGACGGGTACGACCTTGCCACCGCTACGGCGGTAGGAGCTGTCTTCGGCGCCATGTTCCAGCTGGGTGGGATTGCCTCCATCCTGGCGGGGCATCTGGGCGACCGCCTCCAGCGCAGGACCGCCCGGGCCCGAGCCGCCATCTCAGCAGCCGGCATCCTGGGCGCCATCCCCTTCTTCGTGGCGTTCTTCTTCATCCCGTTGCGCGGCCTCGAAATCCCCACGGACCAGGGAAGTATGGCAATCGTCCTGGCCACTCTCCGCAGCGTTGTCACCAACCCGTACGCGGCGAGCGCCTTCCTGCTGATCCTGGTGGCGGTCGTCCTCAGTTCGGCCGACTCCCCCAACTGGTTCGCCCTGATCTCCGACGTGAACCTGCCCGAGCATCGGGGGACCATGTTCGGGATCGCCAACCTTTCCAACGGGGTGTCGCGGGCAGCAGGGAACGGACTCACGGTTCCGGTGGCCGCGGCGCTCGCCGCCAGCTTCGCGGCGCCATTGAACTACGCCATCGGCCTGGCCCTCTTCCAGGTCTTCTTCATACCGACGGGCCTGTGCTACTGGATGGCGTCCCGAACTTGTCCGGGCGACATCGCCCGGGCCCGGGCCGTGCTGGCCGAGCGGGGCCGCCGGGCTCGGCCGGATTCCGGACCCGGTTGATGAAACATCCGGCTAACCAGGCCCTCCGGCAGCGCCCGCCATGCATTAGCCTTGGTCGGTCAGGGCCTCAGCATCGCCCGGAGCCCGGCCACATTTCCGATACAGAGAGGACCCTTCTTGCCCAAGGATGACGTGCTGCGGGTTCAGGGCAGCGTTGTCGAGACCCTGCCCAACGCCATGTTCAACGTGAAGATCGACGGTGGCCTCGAGGTGCTTGCCCGAGCCTCCGGCAAGATGAGACGGGGGCGGTTCATCCGTATCCTCCCGGGCGACCGAGTCGACGTCGAGCTATCCGCCTACGACCCCAGCCGCGGACGCATCGTCTGGCGATACAAGTAGCAACCGGTCTTTGCGGTGGCCCGGACGTTCCGGTCACCAGAACATCATCCTGATAGCCGCCCCCACCGCCGCGACCACCAGCACCCACCTCGCCCAGGCCGACCCCTTGTGCACCGCCAGCCTCGCCGCCAGGTAGGCGCCCGACGAGAAGCCGAAGGCCAGGATCACCCCTAGCCACAGGTTCACGTGTCCGGCCCAGAAGTAGAACGGCAGGGTGATCAGCGAATAGGCGGCGATTATGACGACCTTGGCGCCGTTGCCCCTGAGCATGCTGAACCCGGAGCCGAGCACCAGAGCCGTCAGCAGGAGTATCCCCACCCCGATCTGGACGAACCCGCCGTAGAAGCCGATGAAGAAGAAGGCCACGGTCCGGCCGACGGGGCCCAGCCGGGACGGCGCCTCCTCCAGCCACTGCTTGGTGTTGACCACCGCAGAGACGGCCACCAGCAGCAATACCACCGCGAAGACCCGCTGCATCCCGTCCGGCGGGATCAGAGTGGCGATCCAGGCTCCCAGGCCGGCGCCGGCCAGCACCGGCGGTATCAGCACCGATATCCGGCTCCAGGGGACCGAGTCGCCCCGCTGGTACGCGGCGATGCCGGCCAGGTTGGCGAACAGGACCGGCACCCGGTTGGTGCCGTTGGCGATGTTGGCGTCGGACATGAGCGTGAGCAGCGGGATGGTCAGGGCCGATCCCCCACCGGCCACCGCGTTGATGAAGCCGGTGGCGAACCCTGCCACCAGGAGTAGGACCAGCTCCAGGGTCACGTACGGCTACAGATAGAGGCCGCCTCCGCCGTGGTCCTCGTCGGGTGGGGGGCCGCCCCTGATCTGCTTTAGTTGGGCGCGAGCGGCCATCTGCTGGGTCATGATGGCCGCCTGGATACCGTTGAACAGGCCCTCCAACCAGCCGATCAGCTGGGCCTGGGCCACCCGGATCTCTGCCTGGGTCGGAACTCCCTCGTCGAGAGGGACGAACACCTCGGACAATTCCTCCCGTAGATCATCGGTCAGCACCGTGTGGAGCTGCTCCAGAGTGGCGTCGAAGACCGCCTTCAACCGCGCTCGCCCTTCTTCATCGAGCGTGGCGGTCCTGACCTCCTCCAGCATGGAGCGGGTCATGGACGCGATCCGGAGTAGCTTGGCGGGCTCCTCGATCCGGTCCGGAATGTCTTCCTCTTCGGTGGAGGTCTCCACCACCATGAGGCCGCCGGCCGATGCCGGAGCGTCGGTTTCCTTGCGGTCGTCGGTCATGGGGTCTCCTCCATATCGGTCGGTAAATGGCACGGAGCGGGAGCTCCTGGGGAGAGCGGATTCGAGACTATCACGATTCCCGGCCTTCCCTCCGCTCGCCGGGGATCCTCACTCCGCCCAGTCGTCAAGGACCAAGCGACGATGCCGGCGGCGCCCCGTCACCAAGCCGGCGAGGCCCGCCCAGAAAGCCCGCCACACCACATCCCAGAACCTCCTCCAGCCCGCCAACAGGAAGACGATCACATGCAGGACGACCAACCACCAAAGGTCGGCCCAGAGGTACAACGCCATGATGAACATCCCGTACTGCGCGGCGACGCCCACCATGACCGCGGCGGGATTGGACACCAGGACCGACATGACCAGAACCACTGCGGCGAGGGGCACGGCCGCCCACCACGAGAAGTAGCCTGCCAATCCCAGACCCAGGCCCGCCGCGCTGGCCAACCAGGCATCAGCGCGCAGGTCCCAGTCCTTCAAGCGGGTCTCACGATGAGCTCTGCGGGCCAGGCGGCCGTCCAGGAAGTCCGTCCACCAGGCAATAACAACCACCAGAACCGCGGCGTCCATGCTGCGATTCGACACCAGCCAGAGCATGATCGGGGCGCTCAACAGGCGCGCCAGCGTGAGCAGGTCGGCGACATCGGCCTGATCGAGTCCGGTCCCGACCCCGGATGCGTCGCGGTCCATGGTTACTTCCATCCGCTAACGGTGTCACTGAATCATATAAGCGAGGACTGCGGTACGGGATCCGGACGCGATGCATCGCCCCTCCCCGATCTGGTCCATGCGCGCCGCTACCATTTGCGGTCCCCATCCGGCCCGTCACCGATCCCGCCCGCGTAGCTCAGGGGATAGAGCAACCGCCTCCTAAGCGGTAGGTCGCAGGTTCGAATCCTGCCGCGGGCGCACTACTGCCGCCGGAGCACAACAACCGCGATACGCTGGTGTGCGAACGCATCGAATAGGAACCGTGGGGAACAGAGGCGAACCGTGTCGGGTGACGTCAGCTTCGATGGGATCGCGAACGAGTTCGAGTCCGGTATCTACGGCTCCACCAAGGGCGCCGTAAGACTTGCCGTCCTCTGGAGCGTCCTGAACGACGATGTGCCGGCATTGATTGGTAAGCCGATGCGCATCCTTGATGCCGGTGGCGGATCAGGGCATATGGCAGTACGGCTGGCCGGCCTGGGCCATTCGGTGGTCCTGTGCGACGTCTCTGAGGAGATGCTTGCCAAGGCGGCCATGAGAGCCGCAGAAACCGGAGTCGCCGACGTGATCGACATCCGCCATGCATCGATTCAGGGGTACGCGAGTATCGCAGACGAGAGGTTCGACCTCGTTCTGTGTCACGCAGTCCTCGAGTGGCTGGACGATCCGAAGTCTGTCGTTGGAGACCTGGCGCGGCTGATGAAGCGAGGAGGTCACCTGTCTGTGATGTTCTACAACCGCTTCGCTTCGCTCCTCAAGCGAGCCCTCGCCGGTGACTTCGAAGCCGCCCTCGAGGACTACCGGACCGGCCCGATCAGGCGGGGGTGGGGGGAAGGCGCGACCGCCCTGGACAACGAGGTGGTGGTTTCGTGGCTCGAAGACCACGACCTGGAGGTGACTGCTAAGGCGGGCATCCGTATCTTCCACGATCATGTGGTCGATGAACTAGTCGGACCGCATCGGCTCGCTCAGCTCATCGAGATGGAGAAGGCGGTTTGTCGGTCCGAACCCTTCGCGTCACTCGGCCAACACACCCACCTGACCTGTCGCTGGGTTGGACTACCTGTAGTGGGCGCGTAGGCCACTCAGACAGATCGATCACTCGGCGGTGGTTTGGAAGTCGCCCTTGCTTTGCGGGCGCATGACCTACGATCAAGGAAGCTATGTCCAATGGGAGCTGCATCCAGAGCGGGGCATCTTCGTGCGATTGGTATCACGGCACCTGGAAGCATCTTCGGCTGCTCGACCTCGTTTCCACCCCGTCGTGGCATGCTCCCTTCTTTCGCAGGTCGATGGCCGAAGTGGGCGCCAGACGAGGCGACCCCCGAGTCCTCATTAGTGGCTGTGCGGATCACGCGATGTACGAGTTGGTCTACAGCCAACTGGCTGATTCTGCCAAGGTCACCGCGATCGACCTCTGTCCGACACCACTATTGGGCACCGCCGAGTACGCAGAGCACATCGAGGCGCCAGTCCCGGAGTTGTTGGTAGGAGACGCCATCGACCACCTGAGGCCGGGCTTCTATGACATCATCGTGAGCGACTCGTTCTTGCCCCGGTTTCCCACCGACGAGCTGAGGAAGCTCCTGGCCGCATGGTGTGCGTCGCTGTCGCCCAAGGGGATCGCCCACACCACGGTCCGCCTACCCGGGACGAAACGCGACTCGAGGTCCGACAGAACCGGCAGACTGGACCGCTGGATCCAGATAGCCAACGATGCTCGTCCGTGGTGGCCCGACTTGTGCGACTTGCCGTTCGAGGAGTTGCTCCGCCGCATCTCCGTGTTCGTAGGAAGCAAGAAAGAAACACGGCGCTCAACCTGTCGAGACTCCGATCTCTCTTCGTCGAGGCCGGATTCCACCGGCCCACCATTGCCACGCGCAGTTATCGCGACAGGGAGTTCGCCCTTGTCGAAGCGCGCAAAGTACCGGCTTAGATCTGCTGGATAAAACCTATGGCTATCCGCCGGGGTGGGGTTGTTGGGGGTGGTACTTATCGAGGAAGGCCTGGTAAGCGCGCTGTTGCTGTTGGTGGGGGCTGAAGTATTCGACGTTGGTGGGGTGCCGGTAGTGGACCCAGGTTCGGGGTGGTAGAAGGCGGCGGCGGTGTGGTGGTGTTTGGGGGTCGATGCGGTGTCCCCTTCGGTGAATGGCGATGTGGTGGTGGTACCAGCACAGCGTCGCCAGGTTGTCGGCCGTGTCGGGACCGCCGTTGCGTCTGGGGATGACGTGGTGGGTCTGGAGCCGGTAGCCGCTTTGGCATGAGTCGATGACGCATTTGCGGTCCCGTGCGAGCACGGCCCGGCGGAGCCGTTTGGGAGTCTGACGCTGGGGTGGACCGGTGTCCACCACTTGGTCGTCTTGGATGATGACGGGTTCGACCCGTCCTTCGCACTCGACCGTCTCCACTGCCTGAGGACCGACGCGGGGTCCGTTGAACACCTCAACGCCTTGGGTGTTGGCGGACTGGTCGGCGAGGGTTTGGTCTTTGATCAGCATGATGACGGGTTCCCGGCCGGCGGGGTCGCCTGGTTGGAGGTGTTGGTCCAGGTCGTCTTGGGCCATGGTGGTCAGGCCTATGGCCTGTTTCTGAGCGGGTGTCAACTCAGTATCCGGTTGAGAGGTGATGGGTGGTATGTGGTCGGCGCGGCGGTCCAGGGCTTGGCGCACGATCTGTCCGTCGGTGGCGGAAAGCCGCCCGGACAGGTGCCATACCGCGCCGTCGTCGGACACGCTGAGGGTGACGTACTGTCGGTCGAAGGCGCTCCGTTCGTCGCCTCGGCTGAGTTTCCGGAACCTGGTCGCCAGCTTCGTGACCCCCGCTAGGTCCAGGTCCTCTGACGCGGCTACGTCGGCGGGGGTTGCTCCGGCTTGGAGGAGGCGTTGTTGGGAGACGGTGCGGTCGAACGGCAGGTGGCCGCGTCCTATGAGGTCGATGGTGTCGTCGTCTAGGCGGCGGGCCAGGTAGGCGACGTCACGGGCGACAGTGTGGGGTATGTCCAGCCTCGATGCTGTCCAGTCGATGAGGGAGCGGTACCCGTCCCGTACGATCCCCCGATGGCGAATCACCATCTTGAGCCAGGAGAGTTGGCGACCACGGAGCCGGTCGATCTCCCGCTGGGCGTCTTTGAGGTTGTTCTCGGCGACCAGTATGGAGTCGGCGTCATGAAACGCTGGTGCTTCGTACATAACAATCAACATAACGCACCCCTGTGACAAAACACCGCCCAAACATTCACCAAATAGACAAATACGGCCAAATGGGTCCCGGCCGATTCAGCGAACCCCGAAACTCGACCGTTGAATCCCCGACCACGTCCGCCCTTCGGGCTTCGCTGGGAAGACCCTGCGATCGGGCGCGTCACTCCGGTCTCGTCATTGCGGCCGCCTTGGACGCACCCCAGGCCAGGTGGGACTTCCAGGCTGCTTCCCCAAGGTCGTTCGATGATGCGGGTGCCAGGTCGAACAGGTCTCCGGGCAAGGCGTTGGTAACCAACTCGTCGCGGGGCACGGGCTGGTGTCCGGCCCGCTCCAGAGCCGCGGTCGGGAACCTGAGGGCCTCCTGGAACAGCTCCAGAGGGCCTCGATCCTGGCTCGCGAAGGGTCGTCCGAGCAGGTCGGGGAGAGCCGTCTCCAGCCATCGACGGCCTTCCTCGATGGCGCCGTCCATACCGGGCGGAACATCCAGGCCGAGGCGGGCGACCCTGTCCCGGACGTATGGCGCGTAGGCGGTCACGAGGACAGAGGCCAGTTCGGCGGCGATGGGGGTCAGCCCGCCGGTCATCCCGTGAACACCTGCACCACCATCAGCCCGAGCGGACCGTCATGCACCGAGATCCCCACGCGGGTGAATCGTGTCTCCAGCATGGTCGCTCGATGACTGGGCGATGCGGCCAGGCCGCCGTGGACACCGTCGACGGTCGGGTTCAGGGCCAGGTTCTCCCCGGCGATCCGGAACGGTATCCCTTGCGCGACAAGACGATCCGCCACCGACCCGGTACCCGGCGAGACGTGGGAGAAATAGCCTTCCTCGTACATCTCTACGCCGTGCCCGGCGGCGATCTCCGCCAGGGCCGCCGACCATGCCAGCGGTTCTTCGCCGGCTTCGACCCGGAACAGGTTCAGCCGGTCCAACAACTCGGTGGCCAGATCGGGACGAGCCTGCACCGGCTCCTCAGCCGGCGTTATCTCCACCCGCTCATCGCCCTCGATTACCACCAACCTGTCCAGCAGCTGGATGACCGGGACGGCGATGTCCTCCACCGCATCTCCAACCGCAGAGACATCCGCACCGCCGTCGCCAACGCCATCGAGCAGTACCGGACTCTCCTCCGACAACCTCCTGAGGTTCAGGTAGGACTCGAGGACCCGGTCGCCCAGAAGCCGGCTGATGCCCGGGGTGAAGCGCGGTCCCTCGGATGTGACCAGGGCGACAGCCCTCGACTGATCGAGCGCCTGGACCACCGCCGACGGAAGGTAGGGCGCGCTAGCGACAGCCAGGATCAGCAGACCGGCCACCACCACGAACGCCGCCGCCGCAACGAGCGCTCCACCGAACTGATCCACCAACCGCACCGGTCCGGACAGGACCAGAATCCGGCGGATCAGCAGGCGGCCTACCAGGAAGACGACCAGGAACACCACTGCTGACGCGATGAACCGCGACGTCAGGGGGCTGGCGCCGGTCCACGACTCGACCACGCCTTGCCCGACGGGTCCGACGCGGTATCCCACCACGATCCCGACCGACAGAAACACCAGACCGGCGGCCGCGCTCAGCAATCCCCGCCGGTACCCGAGAACGACAGCCAAGCCCAGGCCGGACAGCACGAGGATGTCCAGCATGGGGTCAGCTATCCGTCAAAGAATCGGTATCGCCGGATCCTGTCCGGTCCGGGTCGGCGATGTCACCATCAGCGGCGGCCGGTCCTCCCCCATCCTCCTCATCAGCCCTGCTCGCCTCCGCCCCACCACGACGGAAACGCTCCCGCAAGGGCTCCACCTCGTACTCCACCACCACGGCCGAGGCGGCCTGCTCCCAGGACTCTCCGAGCACCCGGGTGCGCCAGAGATGGCCGATGATGATCTTGAAGACCGCGGTGGTCGGTACGGCGATGAGCACGCCCAGCAGTCCCCCGATGGACCCACCGGCCAGCAACGCCAGGATGATGGTGACGGGGCTCAGATGGACGGCCACCCGTAGCACCATGGGGCTCACGAGATGATTGTCGAACTGCTGGATGATGAGAAAGGCGATGACGACCCAGACCGCCCGGATCGGATCTCCCACGATCAGCGCGGTCGCCACGCCGAGCGCACCTCCCACCCACGGACCGATGAAGGGCACGACGTTGAGCAACCCGGCCAGCAGGCCGACTATCAACCAGAACGGCAGGTCGAGGATCCACAGCACCGTGCTGGACAGGACTCCGACGATGGCCGCCACCACCAGCTGGCCCCGGACGAAACCTCCCAGGGCCTTGCCCACCTGCCGGGCCAGATGGATCACCTCGGCCCGATCGGCCGCCGGAACCAGGCGCTCCGCCGCCCTCCGGAGATTGTGCGCATCCACGACCATGTAGAAGGCCAGAACAGGAGCGAGCAGCACGACCACCACCCCCTCGACGAGCCCCCTGGCGAGCTCTCCAGCCCGGGAGAGGCCCTCCAGGATCACCTCGCGGTTGGACGGATCCGAGAACCAGCCCACCAACTCGTCGGATAACGAGTCGACGCCGGCCAACTCGACCGGGAGGTTGAGAGACGCGGCCAGATCGGCCACCACGTTGAAGGTGCTGTCGATCACGTCGGGGACTCGGTCCACCAGCTCGACGGTCTGCCGGCTGATGATCGGCACGATCAACACTCCGATCAGCACGAGTATGCCGCCGAGCACCAGGTAGACGAGGCACCCCCCGCCCACCCTCGGGATCCTGTAGCGCTCCAGGATGTCGATCAGTGGTTTGACCAGGTAAACGAGGAGTACCGCGAATATCAGCGGCGCCCAGATGATCCGCACCTGGTAGACGGCCCAGGCCACTAGTGCGATCACAACGAAGATGCCCACGATGCTCCAGGCCGCCACGCCTACGCCCCGTAGCCAGTCGTGCCTGGTAAGCCTTTCGCGATCCTGCTGGTTCACTTCTCGCCTGACCCTTCGCCGCCGGTCAGGTTACCGGCCCGCGGCCGGTGCCCGGGGTTCCTCATGCCTGGTTCACCACCACATCCGAATCCGGGGAGACCTCGATCAGGTAACGCCCCGCTCCGTCACCTCGGTAATTCGCTCCCTCGCCGGTCGCCTCCCAGCCCGACCCGACCGTGACCGGTCCGGAGACTTCCACGGACACCCCGGCGGGGACTTCGACGACCAGGGCGCCGGCCAGCAACGCCGGTACGTCGCCCCGGGCCGGGCCGAGTCGGATCGCACCGTCCGCCTCCACTCGAAGCGACCTGAGCGACAGGCCCCTGAGATCCGCCTGGACCTCGGCCGCCGAAACCGTCACAGCCCAGTCGCGGCCCGGGTTGAGCGCCAGGTTCCAGCCGGCGGATCCGAACCACCCTGCCTCCGGCCCTTCCCGGAGCCGCACCTCCAGATCTTCCCCGGTGAGAAGCTCCTCGCCCCGGGGAGGCGCCACCGCGCCTGCGGAAGCCAGGCTGGACACCTCGTAGAGAAGATCAGCACCCGCCTCAACCATCACCGCGCCTTCAAGCCGGACATCCATGGAGACCGTGGCGATCCGATCGGTGACGGCCGGACCCTCCAGCCGGTCGGCCGACGACGGCAGCATCTCCCAACCGGCCATGTGAAGGACCAACACGGCAACCAGCCATCCCGCCAGCGAGTACGGCAACACCGGCCCGAGTCCGTAGCCGGGAAAACGCTGGCGGACTCCCGATGCCCGCCGGTGGATGAGGAACACGCCCGCTGTGAAGATCCAGCCCGGCCAGAACGAGACCAGGTCCAGGACCACCGAGCGCCTCAGCAGTCCCCCGGCGGCAACTACGGCCCCTAGCAGCGCGACGGAGCCTGCCAGGACGAGCCATGCGATCCGCGCCCGCCGCCTCCGGGCTCGAGTATGAGGACCCCGCATCGACGGGTGGAAGCCCGGCGCTCCCCCGCCGGCGCTCACTCTCGGTAGCTCGCGCCCAGCACTACGGTGATCGGCGCCCGCGGGGCGTCGCCCGGGAACAGCACGAGTTCGGCATCCGGTGCCTGTTCGGCCAGGACTGCCGCCTCCCGGTCGTATCCCTCCACGTACCAGATCAGGGAGGAGTCGAGATTCTCGGAATGGTTGTCCGGAGGAACGGTCCGGTAGCCCAAGCCGGCCAGTTCATCGGTGAAGCGACCAGCCAGTCCGGCTACCGAGGTGGCGTTGAGAACGAGCACTCCCACTTGCGAGGGTGGCCGGACGGGCGGGCGAGGAGCCTCGGTGGTCGTGGTGGTCGGAACGGCTGTCGTCGTGGTCGTCGGGGCGGTGGTGGTCGGAGGGTCGGTGGCGGGAGGGGCGCTGGTCGTAGCCACGGTCTGGGCCGCCGCGGCGGTACCGTCCTCCGCAGGATCGCCGTCCGCGGAACCTCCGATCAGCGTCCGAGCCGCGAAGCCGACGCCGATCAGGACCACCAGAACGCCTAGGGCGAACAGGCCGAAGCGGCGCAGATCGCGCTGGAGGCGGCGCCTATCGTCGGAAGCGTGGCGGCCTGGCATCAATCCGTCCAGCCGGTCCCTGCCCGGGGACGCGGGGGTACATCCGAGGGGCTCTAAGACCGGTCACACCGTACCCACCCGGTATCCGGTCGCGTCCATGGCGCGGGCCCGGATGCGGCGGAGCCGGTGCACCGTCAGCGGGTCGTACGCCAGCGCAGCCGGATCGTCCATGAGAGCCTTCAGCAATCGGTAGTAACGGGCCGGACCGAACCCGAAGGCGACCCGAATGTCGCGGTCCTTGGGACCGGGCAGTTGCCACCAGCAACGCTCGAAGTCGAGGATGTTCCTCTCGAGGGACGTGAGCATTTCGCGCCCAGCGTATCGACCAAGCGGTACATAACGGTGGATTTGATGCAGCCACCGCCGAGGGGCGGAGCCGGGTACCGGAATCGAACCGGTGACATCTTCTTTACAAGAGAAGTGCTCTACCGACTGAGCTAACCCGGCCGAGATATGCCCTGGAAGCCTACCCGACTTCACCCAGGTAGGCCTGTCGCATCTCAGGGTTGGCCAGCAGGTTGCGAGCGGTGTCGGCCAGGACGATCTTTCCCGTCTGGAGCACGTAGCCGTAGTCGGCGATCGACAGCGCCATGTTGGCGTTCTGCTCCACCACGAACACCGTGGTACCTGCCTCGTTTATCTGACGGATGATGTCGAAGTTCTGGGCCACGAGCACCGGAGCCAGACCCATCGACGGCTCGTCCATCAGCAGGACCCTGGGGCGGGCCATCAGCGCCCGGCCCACGGCCACCATCTGCTGCTCACCGCCTGAAAGAGTGCCGGCTCTCTGACCCAGCCGTTCCTTGAGCCTCGGGAACATGTCGAGTATCCGCTGGTAGTCGGCCGAAGTGTCGTCCGTGCGGAGGTAGGCGCCGATCTCTAGGTTCTCCCTGACCGTCATGCGTTTGAAGAGCCGGCGATTCTCGGGGACCATCGACACGCCCCGCGCCACGATCCGGGCTGTGGGCCATCCGTTGACCACCTCCCCTTCGACCAGCACCTCTCCCGCCGTCGGCGCGACCATGCCGAGGACGGTCTTGAGGGTTGTCGTCTTGCCGGAGGCGTTGCCTCCCAACAGGCAGACGACCTGTCCCTCGTAGATCGACAGGCTGACGCCCTTCAGGATGTGGACCGGCCCGTAGTGGGTGTGGACGTTGCGAAACTCGAGCACAGGCCGGCCGGGCGCCATCAGCCAACCTCTGCCGGGCGCCCGAGATATGCCTCGATGACCGCCTCGTTGGAGGACACCTCGTCATAGGAACCCTCGGCGATCTTGGTGCCGTGGTCGAGCACGATCACCCGGTCGCTCACGTCCCGCACCACCCGCATGTCATGCTCGATCACGACCACGGTGAGGCCCCTCTCGTCACGGAGCGTGCGGATCAACCCTGTCAGCTCGGCGGTCTCGCGCGGGTTCATCCCGGCCACCGGCTCGTCAAGCAGCAGGAGCTTGGGTCGGGTCGCCATCGCGCGCGCTATCTCCAGACGCCTCCGGTTGGCGTAGGACAGCGACAGGGCGGGCTGGTCGAACCGGTACCCCACCAACCTGGTCCCGAAGAACGCGAGGGTCTCCTTGGCGCGGGTCTCGATCTCCGCCTCCTCCCTCCGCAGGAACGGGGTGCGCAACACCGCGCGGAAGGCGCCCGCCCGGGTCCGGCAATGCTGGGCCACCATGACGTTCTCCAGCACCGTCATGTTGAGGAACAGCCGGACGTTCTGGAAGGTCCGGGCGATGCCTGCCTCGGTGATCTCGCTCGACTCGAGGCCGACGATGCTCCTCCCCTCAAACATGATGTCTCCTCCGTCGGGCGGGTAGAGACCGGTCACGACGTTGAAGAACGAGGTCTTGCCCGCACCGTTCGGCCCGATCACCGACACGATCTCCCCCTCATCAACCCGCAGATCAACGCCGGCCAGGGCGTGCACCCCGCCGAACGACTTGTGCAAGCCCCCGATCTCCAGCATGGCCTCAGCCCCCCGCCAGCCGGGCATCGACCTCAACGTCCCCGCTCGGGCGGTCAAGCCAGGCGTCCTGGGACAGTTCCTCGCCGCGGAGTTCCCGGGACCGCCGGACGCTGGGCAGGAGCCCCTCGGGTTTGCGGAGCATCATGAAGACCAGCAGGGCCCCGTAGATGAGGAGCTTGAACTCGGCGAACTCCGCCAGCAATCCGGGCTGGGTGGGACCTCCCAGGACCCCTATCAGCAGGACTGCTCCCACCGCCACGCCGGGAATGTTGCCCATGCCTCCGACGATCACCACCACGAGGACGATGATCGAGACCAGCAACTCGAACGAACTCGGGAATATCGACCCCACCTTGGCGGCGAACAGCGCACCACCCAGGCCGGCCAGGATGGCGCCGACGATGAAGGCGTTCAGCTTGGCCCTCACCACGTTGATACCCATCGCCGCAGCAACGGTCTCGTCTTCCCGTATCGCAGTCCAGGCCCGGCCGAGGCGCGACTCCTGGAGTGCCCACGAGACCCACGCCGCCACCAGCACGAGCCCGAACGCGAAGTAGAGCACCCCCACCGGCTGGCTGCCCCGGACCTCAACCACGCCCACGGGTATACCGGGCACGTTGCGGACCCCCTGGGCGCCGCCGAAGACGGGCGCCAGCCAATCGGACAGGAACAGGATGCGGACGATCTCCCCGAAGCCGAGCGTGACGATGGCCAGATAGTCGCCTCGCATGCGGATGACCGGCGTGCCGACCAGGACCCCGGCCACCACCGACATGAGGATGGCGACCGGCAGGGCCGCCCACCAGGACCACTCCAGGTCGAATCGGGGCGAGATGGGCGACGTGAGCACGCCGACCGTGTAGGCGCCCACCGCGAAAAAAGCCACGTAACCCAGGTCCAGCATCCCGGCCAGACCCACCACGATGTTCAGACCGAGGCCCATCAGCAGGAACAAGCCCACGTTGGCCAGCAGCTCCGACAGCAGGCTGCCCAGCAGCTGCGGGAGGATGACGAGGAAAGCCAGGACAGCCAGAGCCGACCAGATCGAGTTGCGGGTACGCCGCACCGCGTCGGCCGCGAACAGGTACCCCCTGAGCCTTCCCACCCCTCCGCGGGCTCGCTCGGCCAGGAAGGCAACCAGCACCGCGATCGCCAGCGCCGCCCACCATTCGAGCGCCCGGCGGGTGAAGATGATGTTCCCGACCGCACCCAACCGGAGCTGCCTGAGGACCTGAGAGAACACCTGCTCGAGAAGAGCCACCACCAGCGCCCATTCGAGCGCCAGGATCATCCGGCGCCGGACCGACGCGGACACGAGGTGCAACATTCCCCCCGCCATCCCCAGCAGGGCTGGCACCCCCACAATCAACACCAAGCCTCCGGGAACGCCCCATCCGTGGGTGAGAAGGTCGACCAGGCGAACCGACAGGCGGACGAACACGTCGCGCACGTCGAAGGCATCTACCACGACGGTGAACACCCCCATCAAGACCCCGCCCGCTAGCCCGGCCGCCAGCCCGGCCATCACGTTGTGGAGGCCCTTCGACGGCGCCTCCATACCCTCGAGCACGGGCTCGTTCGTGGCCTGGTACCCGGCCAGAGGGAGGAACCAGAGCAGCAGGACGTGACCGAGGCTGAGGAACGGGTATACGAGCAGGCGATCCTCGAACGCCTCGAACAATCCGACCGCGCAGGTGAACACCATGACGGCCCCGGCTAGCGAACCCCACCGCAACGTCCGGCGAAGGTCCACCGGGGTCACACCCGATCCTCGGCCGAGAGACGCTCACCGAACAGTCCCGTCGGCTTGAAGATCAAGACCAGCACCAGGGCCGTGAAGGCCACCACGTCCTTGAGTTGCGACACACCCGGGATGCCGAAGCCGGCCAGCACCAGCTGCGGGCCCACTCCTTCGAACAGACCCAACAGGACGCCGCCCGCCATCGCCCCCGGGAGGTTGCCGATCCCACCGAGCACCGCGGCGGTGAAAGCCTTTATGCCTGGGAGAAACCCGGTGATGAAGGACACCCCGCGGAACAGGAGTGCCCACAACGTGCCCGCCACACCCGCCATCGCTCCCCCGACGGCGAACGTGGCCACGATGGTGCGGTTCACGTCGATTCCCATCAAGGCCGCGATCTCCTTGTCCTCGGCCACCGCCCGGATCGAGCGTCCGGTCCGGGTCTTCTCCACGAACAGGTACAGGCCGACCATGGTCGCGACCGCCACCACGATGACCAGCAGCTTGGAACCCTCGATCTCGAGGCCGAGCAGGCTGATCCGGGACCGGAGGGAATCGGGGGGCGGCGGATAGTTCTTGACGGCGACACCGAACAGTCCCGCGAACGTGTACTGGAGGAAGAAGGAGATCCCGATGGATGTGATCAGCGGGATCAGGCGGGGCGAGGCGCGCAGCGGCCGGTAGGCGATCCGCTCCACTATCACCGCCACCAGGGTCGAGGTGAGGATGGAGGACAGGAGCACCAGCAGGATCGCCAGGACGAAGTTGGTCTCCCAGAGCCCGACCTCCCACAGGTAGTTGGCCACGAAGAAACCCACCATTCCCCCCGACATGAACACCTCGCCGTGGGCGAAGTTGATGAACCCCAGCACGCCGTAGACCATGGAGTATCCGAGGGCAATCAGACCGTACATGGCGCCCTGGGCGATCCCGGCCACCACCAGGTCGCGCCACGCCTCGCCGGTCGGGCCCCGTCCGCTCAGGCCCTGAACGACGGTCCCCGCCACCCCCCAGATGAGCAGGATGATGGCGCCGACCCGGACAATCCATAGAAAGGTGTCCACCCATCCCGGCCGCCGTCTTCGCGAAGAGGGAGCAGAGGACGCCGCGGAAGTCACGGTTTCCGACTCTAGCTGTTCGTCACGCATCCCAGCGCAAGGACACTTCTCAGTTCACGGCGCGTATTCGAAGACGACGTTGTCCTTGCCCGCCTCGACGTCCTGGGGGTCGGTGTGCTCGACCACCGCAATCCTCTGAGCCCCGCAGTCACCGTATTCGTCGCACTTGATAGAACCGGTGATACCGTCGAAGCTGGTCCTGTGGAGTTCCTCGCGCAAGGCCTGACGATCGACGTACAGCGTCCCTTCGACATCGATCGCCACCCGATCGATGGCCCGAAGCAACATGATGGTGGCGTCGTACGCATGCGCCCAGAAGCCCGTGGAGGGCGCTTCCCCGTACGCCGCATCGTACGCCGCCCGGAAGTCATCCGCCGACGCGCCCGTAATGCTGTTCCGGTTGGATCCGTATCGCAGATCAGGACCGGACAGGAACACACCCTCCGACTCCGGCAATTCCATGAAATTGTCCACCAACAGGGGCGCGGCGCCCACCAGGGTGACCCTCTCGAGGCCCGACACACCACCGATCTGCTGAGCGATGAAACCGCCCTCCGGCATGAAGACGGGCAAGAACACCGCCTGGGGCGATCCTGGTCCCACTCCGGTCAGCACCCCGATCATGTCCGTGTCGCTCTTGTTCACCGCCGCTATCGCAGTTGACACGCCTCCCAACTCCTCGAACGCATCCGCGAACGACTGCGCCAGACCCTGGGTGAACGCATCGCCGTCATGGATCGTCGCCGCCCGGTCGAAGCCGAGATAGTCACGGACGAAGGAAGCCACCGCCCTCCCCTGCACCAGGCCGTTGTAGCAAGTGCGGTAGTAGCCCGGCAGGTAGGCGCTCCCCACATTTCCCGCCAAATCCGAGGTCAACCACGGGGACGCATTCGACGGCGAGATCATCACCATCCCCGCGGCCGAGATCAACGGCATCGCTGCTGCCGCCGAGGAGGAGCATGTGGTCCCGATCACCCCCACCACGCTCGGGTCGGCCACGATCGTCTGCGCAGCCGCCTGACCCCCGTCGGGCGAGCAGAAGTCATCGAGCGGCGTACCCAACGACACCGAACGACCCGCAATCGGCCCGTAGTCGGCGATCGCCAACTCCACACCACGCTGATTCGGGATGCCCGCGAAGGCCGTTACACCGGTGATCGTGTTGAGTGAGCGGATCTGGATCTCCGCGCCGGGAGCTACCTCGACCGCCCCCAGCGGCCCCGGCACGAACTCGACAGCCTCCGGTACGGTCGTAGCGGTGTCGAGCCCATCCGTCGGCGAGGTCGCCGGCGGAGGTTCCTCCGACCCGGACCGCGTTGCCTCCCCTCCGCAACCGAGGGCAAGCAGAGACAGGCACAACGAGACGACACCGATCCTATGCATCCCAATCACCGAAGACCAAATAGCTGTACTGACTAGGAACTAACGACCAAACCTAGGGCGCGTATTCGAACACGACATTGTTCTTACCGGTCTCGATGTTGCTCGGGTCGGTGTTGTAGAGCACGGTCAGCCGCTGGGTGCCGCAGTCGCCGAACCGGTCGCAATCGATCGGGCCGATTATCCCGTCCATACTCGTCCGGGTCAGCTCGTCACGGACCTGCCCGCGGTCGATGTGGAGCGTCCCGTCTATGTCCACGGCCACCCGGTCGATCGCCCTGAGCAGCATGGTCGTGGCGTCGTACGCATGCGCCAGATAACCTCCCGACGGCGCCTCCCCGTAGGCGGCCTCGTAAGAGTCCAGGAGTTCGACCGCCGAACGGCCCGTGATGCTGTTGCGGTTGTCCCCGAACCGTAGATCCGGTCCGGAGATGTAGACACCCTCGGACTCGGGCAACTCCATGAAGTTGTCCACCAGCAGCGCCGCCGAGACGATCAGGGTGACGTCCTCGAGACCGACTACGCCGTCCACCTGCTGGACGATGAACGCCCCCTCTGGCATGAAGACCGGGAAGAACAAGGCCTGGGGGCGGCCGGCCGCTACCTCGGTCAGCACCGCGATCATGTCGGTGTCGCCCTTGTTCACCGCCGTGAAGGCCGTGACCATGCCACCCAGTTCCTCGAACGCATCCTTGAAGGCCTCCGCTAGGCCCTGCGTGTACGGGTCGCCGTCATGGATAGCGGCCGCCGTGTCGAACCCGAGATGGTCGCGCACGAACAGGGCTACCGCCTTGCCTTGGAAAAGGTCGTTGTGCGCCGTCCGGTAGTAGCCGGGATGGTACGAAGGACTGGGATTCCCGGCCAGGTCCGACGTCAACGCCGGCGAAGTGTTGGAAGGGGCGATCATCACCATCCCGGCGTCGGAGATCAGCGGTGACGCGGCGGTCGCGGCGGACGAGCAGGTGGTCCCGATCACTCCGATCACGCTCGGGTCGGCCACCGTCGCCTGCGCGGCCGACTGACCGCCGTCCGGCGAGCACAGATCGTCCAGAGGCGTACCCATCGACACCTCCCGCCCGGCGACCGGGCCGTAGTCTGCGATCGCCATCTCCACCCCGCGCTGGTTCGGAATACCTAGGAACGCGATGTCGCCGGAGATGGAGTTCAGTGATCGGATCTGGATCAACTCGCCGGGCGCAACCACTACGGCGCCCAGCGGACCCGGCTCGAACTCGACCGCATCGGTCTCGCCCGAGTCTGTCGACGACGCGGACCCGCCACAGGCCGCCACCAGCAGGACCGAGACCGCGAGCAGCCGTCCTGCCCGCAAAAGCCCCTTCATACTGTCACCGGTGACCGCGGTCAGCGGCGATCACGCTCAAGGCGCGAAGCTGAACACTACGTTGCTCTTGCCGGACTCGATGTCCGAGGAGTCGGTGTGGTGCACCAGCGTCACCAACCCCGGACTGCAGTCACCGAACTCGTCGCATCCGACGGAACCTATGAGCCCGTCGAACTCGAGGGCGTTCAGGTCATCCCGGAGGGCTTGACGGTCGATGTACATCGTGTCACCGTCCACGACGGCCACGTTCGCGATCGCCTGCAGCAACATGGCCGTGGCGTCGTAGGCGTGGGCCCAGAAAGCGGCTGACGGCTCCTCCCCGTACCTCTGGCTGTAGGCGGCCAGAACGTCGCTGGCCGACCGGCCGGTCACCGAGTTCGTGTTGTCTCCGTACCGTACGTCCGGGCCTGACAGGTATATCCCCTCCGACTCCGGCAACTCCATGAAGTTGTCCACCAACAGGGCGTCGGCCGAGAGCAGGACGACGTCCTCCAACCCGGCGATGCCACCGATCTGCTGGACCACGAATCCTCCCTCCGGCATGAAGATCGGGAAGAAGATCGCCTGCGGGTTGCCGGCCGCTACCTCGGTCAGCACCGCCGACATATCCGTGTCACCCTTGTTGACCGCGGTGAAGACCGGCACGGTACCCCCGAGTTCCTCGAAGGCGTCCTTGAAGGCCGTGGCAAGTCCGTTCGTGTAGGGGTCGCCATCATGGATGGCCGCTGCCACGTCCAAGCCCAGTTCGTTGCGAACGAACAAGGCCACCGCCCTGCCCTGGATGAGGTCGTTGTGGGCCGTCCGGTAGTAGCCCACGTGGTAGTCGGTGCCCGCGGTGCCGGCCATGTCCGAAGTGAGAGCAGGCGAGGTGTTGGACGGGGAGATCATCACCATGCCGGCGTCGGAGATGAGCGGGGAAGCCGCCACCGCCTCACCGGAACAGGCCGTACCGATCACGCCAACCACCTGCGGGTCGGCCACGATGGCTTGTCCGGCCGCCTGACCACCGTCAGGTGAGCACAAGCCGTCCGCGGGCGTACCGATGCTGACAGTCCAGCCCTCGATGGCTCCGTAGTCGGCGACCGCCAACTCGACCCCCCGCAGGTTGGGTACGCCGAGGAACGCCACATCACCGGTGATCGGGCCGATCGAACGTATCTGTATCTCCTCGTCCTCCGCGACTTCCACGGCGCCCAACTCGCCCGCATCGAAGGATTCGCCACATGCCGCCACCAGCGTCAACATTGCTGCGAGGAGCGCTGCAGTACCTGCTCTACGCATTGATGCCCCCTCTCTCTTCTCTATCGTCATGATACGGGACAGGGCCGGCGCGACCCGGCTGTCCCTCTCGCCGCCTGGCCCGGCGACCCATCACTGCAGACTACCACCGGAGGCCCGCAGGCGACTTGTCTCGAAGCAGGCCAAGGCTGATGCCGTGGCGGCGCTCAGGCTGTCGGCCCGGCCGTCCATGGGGATGAACGCCGTGACATCCAGGCGCGCCCTGACCAGGCGAGACAGACCTGACCTCTCGGAACCCACGAACAGGGCCACCGGCTCGGCGAGTAGTTCCAGGCCGAAGATCGGCCGCTCCCCTTGTGCCTCCAAGCCCACCGACCACACACCAGCCCGGGCCGCCCGGGCGGCACAGTCAGCTATCGAGGACACGGAAGCCACGGGGAGGTGCTCGAGCGCACCGGCGGCCGCCTTGAAGGCAAGAGCCGACAGCGGGGCGGCGCGGCGGCGCGGGACGACCATCCCCGTCATCCCGGCGGCCAGGGCGGAACGAGCGATAGCACCCACGTTGCGAGGATCCTCGAGATGGTCGAGCACCATCAGCGCAGGTGTCAGTAGATCTTCCGGAGGCTCTAGGAGACCCTCCAAGGGTGCGAGAGGAATGGGACGGGCCCTCGCCACCACGCCCTGCGGCGACTCGGTCTGCGCCAGGGGCCGGACATCGTCCACCGTCTCCACCAAGGCGCCCGCCGCCCGAGCCTCCGACACCAGTTCATCGAGATCGCGGCGGGAACGCTCGACGGTGACAACCCTGACACGGCCCGCGGCCAGGGCGGCCCGAACCGGATGGAGGCCCTCGACCCTACCGCCGATACCAGCGGACGCCATCGGCCGAGTCCTCGATCACGATTCCCGCTCCCGCCAGGTCATCCCGGATGGCATCGGCCCGGGACCAATCGCGGGACTCGCGAGCCCCGGCGCGGGCGTCCACGAGCCGGCGGACCATGTCCTCGGCGCTCCCGGCCTCCACCTCGTAACGGGTCGCCAACCCGGTGAGCGGGTCCACCAGGCCTTCCAGCCCGGCGCTTTCCAGGTCGATTCCGAGCACGCCGGCGACTTCCCGCACGGCCGTGATGAGCGGGCCGGCATCCTCGCCGCGATCCAGTCTGGCGTTGCCCTGGCGGACTGTCTCGAATACCGCCGCCAGAGCCTCCGCCGTGTTGAAGTCGTCCTCCATGGAGGCAACGAAGCGCTCGATGGTGGCCACGTCCGGCCGGCCGGCCGACGGAGCTCGCCTGACGAAGGAGCGCAACCGATCAAGGCTCGCCCGCGCGTCATGGAGGGAGTCCTCCGAGTACTCGATCGGAGACCGGTAAGAAGCCCTGAGAAGGAAGAGGCGGATTACCGGGCCACCGTAGGTCTCGATCGCCTCGGCCAGGTCGACAATGTGCCCGGTGGACTTCGAGAGCTTCTCCCCGCCCAGGTTCACCATGCCGTTGTGGAGCCAGTACCGTGCGAACAGCCCGTCCGTAGCACCCTCGGATTGCGCGATCTCGTTCTCATGGTGGGGGAAGATCAGGTCGGCGCCCCCTGCGTGGATGTCGAACGGCAGGCCCAGATACTTGGCGGACATGGCGGAGCATTCGATATGCCACCCGGGCCTTCCATCTCCCCATGGGGACGGCCACGATGGCTCCCCGGGCTTGGCGCCCTTCCACAGCGCGAAGTCGAGCGGGTCCTCCTTGTCGATCCCCGGCTCCACCCTGGCGCCGATCCGCAGCTCGTCCACGTCGCGGCCCGACAGCTTGCCGTAGCCCTCCAGTGCTCGCACCCTGAAGTAGACGTCGCCCCCGCTCGGGTATGCCAGACCGCGGCTCACCAGGCGGGCGATCAGCTCGATCATCTCCGGGATGTGGCGGGTGGCGGCCGGGGTTCTGTCCGGATCGAGCACCCCGAGCCCGCGGTACGAGGTGAGGAACCGCTCCGTCATCTCCGCCACCAGGGCCTCGGTGGTCACGCCCAACTCGGCTGCCCGGTTGATGATCTTGTCGTCCACATCGGTGATGTTCTGAACGAAGAGGACCTCCCACCCTCTCCACATCAGGTAGCGGCGGATCACATCGAAGGCGACCGCGCACCTTCCGTGCCCTATATGGGGCGCCGACTGCACCGTCGGTCCGCACACGTACATGCGGACGCGGCCCTCTTCCAGCGGCTCGAAGCTCTGGCGCACCCTGCCGAGCGTGTTGTAGACCGTTAACACCGGAGACTCCTACCCGACAGCGTTCTGTATCCCGGCCGGACCGGGAACCGCGGGCAAGAGTACCCCGTCAGCCCGATCCACCGGAAGACGCAGGCTCGACCAGGAGCACCGACGCCCAAGCCGCCACGCCTTCGTCCCGACCGGTGAAGCCCATCCCGTCAGTGGTGGTGGCCTTGACGGACACCCGGTCGCGGCCGAGCCCCAGCGCCGCCGCGAGCCGGGTTCGCATCTCGGCACGATAGGGACCGATCCGCACCGTCTCCGCCACGATGGTGATGTCCAGGTTCGATGCGGCCAGGCCGTCCGATACCACCGATCGCACCACCGAGCGCAGCATCTCCATGCTGTCGGCATCCTGCCAGCGCGGATCCGAGGATGGGAAATGAGTACCGATGTCGCCCTTCCCCGCCGCTCCGAGCATGGCGTCGATGACCGCGTGCGCAGCCACATCCCCGTCCGACGTGGCGATGAGCCCGCGACCGGAGTCGACCACCACACCGGCCAGCCTCAGGGGAGGGCTACCGCCGAAGCGGTGGGCGTCGAAGCCGAGACCGGTACGGAACGGGCCGGCGGTCATGGCCCTCCGGGACGCGACCCATGACGGAGAAGTGCCTCCGCGAGCACCAGATCCTCGGGATACGTGATCTTCATGGCGGATCGTTCCCCGGTAACGGCCAGTACCCGACCTCCCAGCGCCTCCACCATGCCGGCATCGTCGTGAGGGGCATCCCCCGAGGCATGGTGGGCGTGAGCCCGGCGCAGCACCTCGGCCCGGAACACCTGGGGAGTCTGGGCGCAGGCGACATCCCTGCGGTCGATCGAGTCCAGGATGCGGACCCGACCGGAGTCGACCCGCTTCAGGGAATCGGCGATGGGAACCACCGGCACCACCCCGTCGGCGCCGCTCTCCGCCAGCAAACGGTACATCCGCTTCATCAGGGCCGCCGAGGCCAGGGGGCGGGCAGCATCGTGAACCGCGATCACAGAGGCCTCCGCGTCCACCTCCGCGATCCCTCGGGCCACCGACAGGTGGCGCTCCGTCCCTCCTGTAACACCGCCGGGCACATCCCCGACAACCACCACTTCGCGAGCGCCGCTCTCGAGAAGCGCGTCCCGTGCCCATTGCCAGAGGGGCTTGCCGGCAAGTCGCGTGGCATGCTTGCGGGCCCCGAAACGAACACCTTGCCCCGCCGCGACCACTACGCCCCAGATCTCCATCCGGTTCGGGGCCAAGGCTCAGGCACCGGTGCCGGGAGAGCGCCAGGATCGGCGATAGGCCCCGGCGAGGCTGCGTCCGCTCACTCCTCCGGCGTCTCCGGCTTGGGAAGGGCCAGGTCGATCCGTTCGAGGGCCTGATCCGGGGTGATGCGAAGCGCGAACGCCAACTCGCTGGACAGCGTGGTACGGGCCTTGGAGAGCATCCGTTTCAGCGCCGGAGAAATGCCCTTGGCCTGCTGGGCGTGGGTCAGATCACGAACCACCTCCGCGACCTGGAAAATGTCGCCGGAGGTCATCTTCTCGTTGAGCACCTTGTACCACCGGCTCCAGTTGGCGCCGGAGTCCTGGGGATCCTCCTTGAACTTGAGCAGCACCTTCGCGGCTGCCGTCTTCGTGATCACCGGACGGATGGTCTCGTCAATGGTGTCCACCGGAATCAGAACCTTGAGCGAAGACTCCGTAGCGATCTCGAGCTCGAAGTAGTAGCGAGGTTCGCCTGCCAGGTCCAGCTTGGAACGCTTGACGATCTCAGCCGCGCCGTGATGGGGATGGACCACCTTGTCCCCGACCCGGAAGGAAGTCTGCTTCTTCTTCCCCGCCGCGGACTTGGCGGCACCGGCGCGCCTGCGCGCCCGCACCCGCTTGGCGGGAACCTTCCGGCTCCGCGCCTTGGCCGGGGCCTTCTTGGCGGGAACCTTCTTCGGCTTGACCTCGACCTTCGGCGCGCCCGGATCAGTCCCGCTCGGGGCGGAGTCGTCCGCGGAGACGGACGCCGTCGGCTCCTCGGGCCCCGTCCCCTTGCCGGCGGGCGTCTTGCCGGACCCGGCCTCCTCCTTCGCGGGCGACGGGTCGGTCCGCGCTTCGGAAGCCGCAGAGCTGTCTCCCGTGCTGTCCGTCAGCGATGCCGCCTCGGAGAGGGTGCCGGATTCGGTCTCGGTCATCTGCGCAATCAACCGGCCAGCCGCTGCCCGGCCGGGTTGACCCTCGTGTCCGCGGGACCCACGCCGAGGATGAGGCACAACCGCTCGGTGTCGTAGAGATCCTGCAGGGGCCGGTCCTGGAGCACTTCCATCCCTTCGGAGGCGAGATCACCCCGGTCCCAGAAGTACTCGCGGCCGACCTTCGCACCGAGCTCCTGAACCCCTTCCATGATGTCGGAGAGCTGTAGCTCCACCATGTGCCGTTCATCACCCAGCCCGACTGCGAGGTTCTCCACCCTCATGCCGATCCGTCGCAGCAACTCGGCTCGCTGCAGCACCGTGAGCGCGGCCCCGAGGGTGACCTGACCCGAAGCCTCCAGCTTGTCCAGATACTCCTCCGCCTCGGCGAGGCGGCCCCTGAAGCGCTCGAGCGTCTGGAGCTCCTGGTTGATGCGCACCATGAGTTCGGTGGCGCTCCGTAGTGGTTGCTTCCGGTGCCCGTAGAAGACGAAACCCTGGCGCCGCTCCTCGCTGATGGCGATCACGGGGCACCCTGTGGACCGGGCCAGGCGCTCGGCCGTGCGGAACCGGGCACCCGTCTCTTCGGTCGCGATGGCGGGATCGGGCAGCATGTGGACGTTGGCTCGCAGTATCTTCCGCACGTCAGTGTCCACGATGATCGCCCCGTCCATCTTGGCGAGCTCGGCGAGCATCGCCGGCGTGAAGTCGGCGTCTCGGAGATCGATTCCTCCGGCGGCGATCTTCTCGATATGGGGACCCGATCCGACCACGACCAGCGCTCCGTTGCCTTGCTGGATGATCCGTTCTACCGCGGTGCGGATGCCGGTGCCGGGCGCCATCCGCGACAGCACCTCGAGGAATTCCTGATCCTCGGTCTCCCACCTCCTGGGGGATCGGCGGTCAAGCATGGAAACCATCTACCCGCAGGTTACAGGGATACGACACGCTGTGGCACGTCCAGGGAAGGAGGCTCGCGATCACCGGCGATCTCCGGTACGGAAGATCCTCCAGAGTCCGATCACGACCAGACCCGCCAGCACTGATCCGGCCAGTTCCGAACCGATCGTCCATGGCTCGACCTCGCGGATGGCAAACTGGACCAGGATCCCGCGCGCGGCAACTATCATCGTGCGGGAGTGTAGTTACATAACCAGAAAGGTCCGTGTTGAGCGACCGCGATCGGAGCGGATCCCGGGGTTTTCCTCCGGACGAGGGCGATCCGCTCGGCAATATCAGCTTTGAGGAGTTCCAACTCAGAGAGCCATCGAGTTGGGAGGAGGCCGAGCACCAGCCGAGCATCGAACCCGAGGCGCACTTGACGTGCCCCTCCTGCTTCTCCCAGCAGTCCCCGGCCAACCGTCATTGCCAGGAGTGCGGCGCTCGCCTCGGAAGGCGTCGGATCGCGGTGGCGCCCATGCCGATACGGTCGGTGACAGCCGGTAACCGGGCGGTCCGGGTGATCATCACCGGCGTGGCATTCGTCGTGATCTTCGCCCTGATCATTCAGGCGATGAGGGGTGGCGATGAACCGGACACCTCGGTCGACGGGACCACAACCTCCACCGAGGCCACCGAGCCCACCATGGTCCTGGGCCCGCTGGAGGAGATAACCCCGATCTCCATCACCTGTTCGAGCGAGTACAACGCCGGCCTGGCATGCGAGAACCTGATCGACGGCGACGAGGCCTACTGGAACGATGCGAGCCGGAGGGGTGAGGACGCCCGCATAACGGTGACCTTCGTGAACCCCGTGGCGCTGGAGCAGGTCCAGATCATCAACGTCGACAACCTCGAGAAGTTCCGGCGCAACTACCGGGTCCGAGGCGTGGAGATCTTCGCCGATGACTTCCCCGGGGTGCCGTTCGTGGACGAGATACCGGACGCCAACGACCGGCCCCACGGCATCCCCACGACCACCAACCACACCACCGTTCTGGAGATACGGGTCACGTCCACCTGGCCTTCGGAGGCCCTGGGCGGCGAAGCCTTCGACGAACTGGCCATCCAGGAGATCAAGTTCTGGGGCCGGGTACAGGACACCAGTGCCACGGAGCTTGTCGGCGCCTCATCCGGGTGATGTCCCGGTTCTTCGACCCCGCCGATCCCGACTTCATCGCTGACCCCTACCCGACCCTGAACGCACTGCGGGAGCGAGGACCCCTGCACTACGACGACGGGTTCGACATCTGGCTGGTCACCCGGCACCAGGATGTCCGGACGGTCCAGCTCGACCGCCGGTTGGGCCGGGTGAAGGACGGCCATGCCGGCCCGCTCGACCTTCGCCCCATCCGGGAGTTGGGGCTCGAAGGTTGGGAGCCTTACTACCAGACGGAACGCCACTCGTTGCTGATGCTGGAGCCTCCCGAGCACACGCGTATCCGCGTCCTGATCAACCGCG
>JAPPGV010000016.1 GCA_028821235.1 bacterium | reverse complement strand
ACGTGCTGTTCCGTAACACCACCTGGACCCAGAGCCGGGATACGGAGATCGGCGGCGACTTCGGACCCACCACGTTCTACGACGGCCAGCAGATCATGGGTAAGGCCGACTTCGGATTCACCGATGCTTCGACCCTGGTGGACGTGGACGGCGCCAGGCTCTGCACCAACGCCGGTACCACCACCGAGAAGAACATCACCGAGGGCGCCCGCGTGGTCGGCGCCGAGATCGAGCTGGTGACCGTGGAGAACTTCCCGGAGGCCATGGACCTCTTCCGGGCGGGTTCCTGCGACCTGGTGACCACCGACGGATCGGCCCTGTTCGGCCATCGCTACGCCGCCATCCAGAACGGTGAGATCGCCGAGGGAGACTGGATCATCTTCCCGACCACCCCGATCTCCAAGGAGCCGCTCGGCCCCATGTACCGGCAGAACGACAGCCAGTGGGCTGACGTGGTGAACTGGTTGGTGTACATCCTGATCATCGCCGACGAGAAGGGAGTCACCTCCGCGAACATCGACGAGATGGTGGCCAACCCGCCCGACCCGGAAGCGGGTCGCTTCCTCGGCGTGGGCGATGACGAGCTGCAGACCAAGATGGGCCTTGCGGCTGACGCATACGCCCAGGCCATCCGGCAGGTCGGCAACTACGACGAGATCTACGCCAACAACCTGCACCCGCTCGGGTTCGCCCGAGCCGGGTCCGCCAACGCCCGCTGGACGGAGGGCGGTCTGGTCTACGCACCACCGGCCCGGTAGAACCAAGTAGATCCGAATCAAGGAGGGGGCACCTAACCGGTGCCCCCTCCTCGTGTAGTGGTCTGCCTGCGAAACAACCAGGCGTGTTCTGGCGGTCAACGGCGTCCCGTCGCTGCCGACGCCATACCACCACCGCCACTCCACAGACAGACCACCTAGTTGGTATCGTCTAGGAGGCCGGCTAAATAACGGAAGGTCAATTGGTCACGCCCGCTGAGCGATCCTCGCAGACACGCGTACCCATATGGCGCAACGTGGTGGTCATCAAGTGGGCCACCCAAATCGGCATCCTCGTCGGCCTCCTCTGGCTGGGCTATGTGGTCATAACCCAGGCCACCAGCAATCTTCGGGCTACCGGCATCCCTTTCTCGTGGGACTTCCTCGGTGAACCACTGGGCGTCAAGCTCGGTGAGGGGTTCAACACTGATCCCGAGTCGGGCCTGGAGGCGCTGGCGGTGGGAATGGTCAACATGTTGAGGGTTACCTGGAGCGGTGTCATCGCCGCCACCATCCTCGGCACCGTGATCGGGATCTCGAGGCTGTCGTCCAACTGGATCGTCTCGAGGATCGCCAACGCCTACATCGAGTTCTTCCGCAACATCCCGCTGCTCGTCCAGATCCTGTTCTGGCAGGCGCTGATCGTCGGGCTCCTGCCGGATCTGACCCCCGAGATGGAGGGGTCCCGGTGGCTGTTCGCCAGCCCCAAGGGCATTGCCATGCCCTGGCTCACCCCCCTGGCCGGCCGCTGGCAGTACACCCTGCTGCTGATCCTCGGCGTGGTGGCGGCACGCTGGGTGTACCGGCGCCGGATCGCGCTCCAGGAGCGAGAGGGGCACGATACCCACGCCTTCGCATGGTCGATCGGCACTTTCGCCGTCTTCCTGGTGGGAGGCTGGTTCGCCCATCCCGTCGCCGGAGCGTTGGGATGGCTGTTCACCGCCCTCGCCTGGATGGCCGGGGTAGTACCGGTGATCGGTCTCCAGCTGGTACTGGCCGCCCTCGTTGTCCTGTTGGCGGCCCGCTACATCGTGCGGTATCTGAGGCGGCTCCGGTCGCCCGCCGGGATGGCCAAACTCTCGGATGACGACTACTTCCGCCTGGCGGTGGCGGCCGTGGTGGGAATCGGGGTGATGCTGTTCTTCGTATCCGGGGCCGGGCAGGCAACCCTCTCCAGTGTTCTGGGACGGACGCTCTGGTACCAGATGAACTGGGGGCTCGAGCCGCTCTTCGACTTCCTGGCGTCACGATTCGACTTCTCCGGCGGCGCCCCCCTGCGTTTCACCCTTCCCGAGGTGGTGGTGCCCACCAGATTCCCCCAGTACTCCCACGAGGTCGGCAAGGCCCTCACACCGGGCTTCATGGCCGTCTGGATGGGAGTCACGCTCTACACCGCCGCCTTCATCGCCGAGATCGTGCGGGCCGGGATCATGGCCGTGCCGCGCGGTCAGGGTGAGGCCGCCGCGGCGGTCGGTCTGCGCCGGGGCCAGGTGCTGCGCCTGGTCGTGCTGCCCCAAGCCTTCCGGATCATCCTTCCCCCGCTCGGTTCCCAGTATCTGAACCTGGCCAAGAACACCTCCTTGGGTATCGCCGTGGCCTACGCCGACATCGTCCAGGTCGGCCAGACGATCTTCAACCAGGAAGGCCAGGCATTGGCGGTTTTCATCTTCTGGATGGGCTTCTACTCGCTCGTGAGCCTGATCCTGTCGGGCATCGTGAACTACTACAACCGCAAGATGGCCCTGGTGGAGCGCTGACATGACTGACCCCGCATCCGCCGCCGTTGCCGCCGACATGACCGAGCGGGCTCCCGAGCCCCCGCCCACCGGGCCGTGGCGCTGGATGCGCGAGAACCTCTTCTCGGGCCACACCTGGGGACAGATCGCCTTCAACTCGTTCCTCACCCTGGCATTCGCCCTGGTGCTCCTCAACATCCTGCGGTTCATCACCTCATACCTCTTCGCTCCGGAACGCAAGTGGGCGGCGGTCACCCACAATGCGAAGCTGCTGATGGTCCAGGCCTTCCCGCAGGACGACCTGATCCGGATCTGGACGTCCCTGGGCATATTCATAGTGCTGGTGGTCTGGTCCATGGCGTCCTGGAAGGTAGGAGGACGGCTCGAGCTCACCACCTTCGCGGGAGGCTTGAGGAGCGGCGCTGTCCTGGTGGCGGTGACGGCGATCATGCACCATGCGGCCGAGGCGCGCACCTTTGGTATTCCCGGCCTGCAGTTCGACTCGCCCGCCAACTGGAGCAGCGTACGTGCCTGGATACTCGTGGCCGCGGTCCTGGTGGCCGTCCTGGCCCACTTCGGCGTCCGGTGGAGCCGCGCCGCCGATCCGTCACCGACGATCCCGCTGCTGAGCGTGCCGGTGATGGTCATGGCGGCGGTGGCCGCCGTCCTATGGACCGTGGAGCTCCCGGTTCCGTTGGGCCAGTTCGACCAGACCACCGCACCGATAGCCGCCACCACCGCCGGCCCGTGGACGACTCTGTTCGTGCTGGCGGTGGCCGTCTACCCCCTCGGGATCCTGATCGAACGCATCTGGCCCCGCGCCTTCCGGCGGTTCCTCATCTCGGCCTGGGTCCTGTCCTATCCGGTGATCATCTTCATCATCCAGCGCAACCCGGTCCTCGACTGGACCGACATGATCTTGCTGCTGGGCATAGTGCTGGGCGCCGGCGCGCTCCGGGTGCTGGTCGCTCTGCCCAGAGGACCGACCGGCGCCGCGGTGGTGGCGGCTATCGGGCTGGTGATAGCCGCCCTGCCACTCACATCCGGCGAGGAGCCGCTCTGGGTCGCGGCGGGGTTGGTGCTGATCGGGTTGGCGACACTGATCGCCGCCCTGACGATCAAGGAGCCGGTGGTGACGGTCAGGGCGGCGGCTGCCGGCCTTGTCCTGGCTTGCCTGTTGATCTGGCTCGTCCCGATGCCGTTCCTCTACCGGGTCCTGGTCACTGCCTTCACCCTGTTCCTGCTCGTAACGCCCACCGTCGGAGGAACGCAGCGGGGGAGGACCTACCTGGTCCGGGTCTGGGTGGCGGCCACGGTGCTGACGGTGGTGGCGTTCCGGCTGGGTACCACGTTCGTCGACGACTCTGGCCTGACCGCCTTCCTGCGCTCGGATGTCGTCTCCATCCTCCTGGCGGTCGTACTGGGTGGCGGCGCGCTCTGGGTCCTGGGCCTCCCCCCGAGAGGGCATGCCTCCACCGCGGTGGTGGCGGCCATCGGGCTGGTGACAGCAGCCCTGCCATTCGCCTCCGGGGAGGAGCCGCTCTGGCTCACCGTGGGGTTGGTGATAGTCGGCCTGGCAATACTGACCGCCGCCTTCACGATCAAAGAGCCGGTGGAGAAGGTTCGCGCATCGGCTGCAGGCCTTGCGGTGGTGTGCCTGTCGATCTGGTTCATCCCGATGCCGTTCCTCTACCGCACACTGATAGTCGCCTTCACCCTGTTCCTGCTGGTGACGCCCACCTTCGGAGGAACCCAGCGGGGAAGGACCAACCTGGTCCGAGCCTGGACAGTCGTTGCGGTGCTGACAGTGGTGGGGTTCCGGCTGGGCGCTGCCAGCACATCCCTCGAGTTCCAGGGAACCACCTTCCTGGGCGGTTTCAACCTGGCCATCCTGCTGGCCGTCAGCGGCATCGCACTGTCCCTTCCCGTCGGCCTGATCCTCGCCCTGGCGCGAACCTCCTCGATGTCCATCTTCCGGCTGCTGGCCACCGGGTACATCGAACTGGTCCGAAGCGTGCCGATGATCACCTGGCTGTTCTTCGGCTCGGCCATGCTGACCGCCTTCCTTCCGGCCGGAGTGGAGTTCGACGAGATCGTCCGGATAGTCGCGGCCATCACCATCTTCAACTCGGCCTACGTGGCCGAGAACATCAGGGGCGGACTGCAGGCCATCGACCGGGGCCAGTACGAGGCGGCCAGGGCTGCGGGCCTGAGCATCGTCCAGTCCACCTCGCTGGTGATCCTGCCCCAGGCGGTGCGGACGGTGATCCCGGCGCTGGTCGGGTCGATCATCGTCGCCTTCAAGGACACCTCGCTGGTGGCCATAATCGGGCTGGCCGACATCCTGCTGATCGCTCGCAGCTTCATACCCCAGCAGAGCGACCCCAACTTCCAGGGCACCCTGCCCCAGATGATGTTCTTCATGGCGTTGTTCTACTGGATAGTTACCTTCACGATCTCGAAGCTGAGCATGCGCTACGAGCGCAGCCTCGGTCTTGGAGAACGCTGATGCCGAATCACTGAGGAGGATGTGATGACCACCAACGGATCCCAGGCGATCATCTGCGAAGACGTAAAGAAGTGGTTCGGTGACTTCCAGGCTCTGAGCGGGGTGTCAACCTCGATCGGCTGGGGCGAGGTGGTGGTGGTGATCGGACCCTCCGGCTCCGGCAAGTCCACCTTCATCCGTTGCATAAACCGCCTCGAGGCCCATCAGGCGGGGCGGATCGTGGTCGACGGGATGGAGTTGACCAACGATCTCCGCAACATCGACGCCATCCGCCGCGAGGTGGGCATGGTGTTCCAGCAGTTCAACCTGTTCCCCCATCTCACGGTCCTGCAGAACATCACCCTGGCGCCGATCTGGGCTCGCAACCGGACTAGGTCGGCTTCCGAGGCCGCCGCCATGAAGCTCCTCGAGCGGGTCGGCATACCCGAGCAGGCGCACAAGTACCCGGGCCAGCTCTCCGGCGGGCAGCAGCAACGGGTCGCCATAGCGCGTGCCCTGGCCATGAACCCGAAGATCATGCTCTTCGACGAGCCCACCTCGGCGCTCGACCCCGAGATGATCAAGGAAGTCCTCGATGTGATGAAGGAGCTGGCCGAGTCGGGCATGACGATGATCGTGGTCACCCACGAGATGGGCTTCGCCCGCGAAGTCGCCGACCGGGTGCTCTTCTTCGACTACGGGATGGTTGTGGAAGAAGGAACTCCGGAGCACTTCTTCCACAACCCCCAGCACGACCGAACCAAACTGTTCCTCAGCCAGATCCTCTAGCTGGTTCCTAGTTTGTAGTCGCTAGTTGTAGTTGTCGCTGAGGGGTTCGTAGCCAGCAGCTACTAACCGGGCAAGCAGCAACTAATTCGTTCCGCGGCCGCCGGTCGCGGCGCCCTCCTTGAACATCTCACCGATCGCCGCCACCGCGCCCAATAGGCCCGACGTGTCGAGGGGCAGGAAGATCTTGGTGGCCTGGCCGTCGGCGATGCCCTGCAGAGCCTCCAGGTATTTGATAGCGATCAGGTCATCGGTCGGATCGCCGTTGTGGATCGCCAGGAAGACCCTCTCGATGGCCTGTCCCTCACCCTCGGCCACCGTCAGCTTCTGGTACTTGTCCGCGTCGGCTACCCGCATGATGGCCTCCGCCTCACCTTCGGCCCGCAGGATGGCGGACTCCTTCACACCCTCCGCCTTGAGGATGGCCGACCGCTTCTCGCCCTCGGCTTCCGTCACGACCGCCCGGCGGGACCGCTCCGCCTTCATCTGGCGATGCATGGCGTCGGTCACGTCCGGTGGAGGCTCGATTCGCTGTATCTCTACCCGCACCACCCGGGTTCCCCACTTGTCGGTGGCGTCGTCGAGTATCTGGCGCAGCTTGCCGTTGATTAGCTCGCGAGACACCAACGCCGCATCGAGTTGGAGATCGCCGACCACGTTACGCAGGTTGGTCTGCGCCAGCTTGGTGACGGCCAGGATGAAGTTGCCAACGGCATACTTGAGCTTCACCGGATCGGTCGCCTCGAAGTAGATCACGGCGTCCACCGTGACTACCACGTTGTCCTTGGTGATGACCTCTTGCGGCGGCACATCCACCACCTGCTCCCGCATGTCGACCTTCAGGATTCTCTGCACGAACGGGATGACGAACCGGAGCCCGGGGGACACGGTCCTCTTGTACTTGCCGAGGAACTCGATCAGACCCTGCTCGTACGGCCGCACGATACGGAACCCGCTCGCTGCGATCAGCAAGACTGCCAGGGCAATGATGCCTAGGAGCAATACGCCCGCTACCTCCATCGGATTTCCTTTCTCTGTTGGTCTCTACGACTGGCGGTCTGTCTGCGAAACAACCAGGCCATTCCATAGACAGATCACTATTGAATTTCTCTGACTACCAGGCGGGTGCCGCGCAGGGCCACCACCTCCACCTTCCTACCCTCTGCAATCGGCTTGCCATCGGTGGAGGCCCGCCACTCCTCCGCCTCCACCCGGACCATCCCGGTGTTGGCGGCGGTGTCGACTCTCTCCAGCACCCGGGCTTCCATCCCGACGTAGCGACCGGGCCCCACCACCAGCCCCCCGTCCTCATCCTGGGCTCTCATGAAGCGACGCACGTACAGGAAGGAGATCCCGGTACCGACGAAGAAGAGCAACCACTGGACGAGGTCGCTCAGTCCTGTCCAGGCAGCAATCGCGGCGAGCCCGGCGCCGATCGCGAACGGGAGCAGGAAGAACCCGGCCGTGACTATCTCCCCGAGACCCATGAGCAGGGCCAGGCCGGTCCACACCCATCTCCAGACTTCGTTGTCCATCATCGTCTCCAGTCTCCACGTAAGGACGGGCGGGCACCGTCGCCACACCATTCCCCCGAAACCCTTGCTCCGGTGAGTCCTGCCGTCAAGTCCCTAACGCATACCCCGCTGAGGATACTGACGCCCGCTCCTTATACTGGCGCGCCATGTACGGACCCCTGAACGGTGTACGGTCGGCGCTGGTGACGCTGGCGGTGATCGCTGCCCTGTTCGCCGCGGTTCTCGGCCACTGGTTGGTCACCCTGGTCCTGCTCATCGGCGTGGCCCTTCATGGCCTCGGCTGGCTCTACCTGGCCCAGCAAGCCAAGACCGACAATAGTTCCTAGTTTGTAGTCTCTAGTCTAGTTACTGACTACAACTAGCAACTAGCAACTAGCAACTAGCAACTAGTAGTAACGGGGAAAGCGCGAGAAGTCCTTGGGACGCTTCTCCACGAAGGCATCCCGCCCCTCCTGGGCCTCTTCGGTCATGTAGCCGAGGCGGGTGGCCTCGCCGGCGAAGACCTGCTGGCCCACCAGACCATCATCGATCAGGTTGAAGGCGAACTTGAGCATCCGCTGCGACATGGGGCTCTTGGCGTTGATGATCCCGGCCCATTCCAGAGCGGTCTCCTCCAGGTCCGCATGAGGCACCACCTTGTTGACCATCCCCATACGAAATGCCTCCTCGGCCGAGTAGTCGGCGCCCAGGAAAAAGATCTCTCTAGCCCGCTTCTGGCCGACCATTCGGGCCAGGTAGGCCGACCCGAATCCGGCGTCGAACGAGGCCACGTCCGAGTCGGTCTGCTTGAAGACGGCGTGCTCCTCCGAGGCCAGGGTCAGGTCGCACACCACGTGGAGGCTATGACCACCCCCTACCGCCCAACCCGGCACCACCGCGATGACCACCTTGGGCATGAACCGGATCAGGCGCTGGACCTCGAGGATGTGGAGCCTTCCGAGACGGGCGGGGTCGATGTCCGCGGCGCCTTCACCCTCGGCGTACATGTAGCCGGCTCTACCGCGGATGCGCTGGTCCCCGCCCGAGGAGAAAGCCCAACCCCCATCCTTGGGAGACGGGCCGTTCCCGGTGAGCAGGACGGTCCCCACGTCGCTCCATTGGCGGGCATGATCGAGGGCGACATAGAGCTCGTCCACCGTCTGCGGCCGGAAGGCATTGCGCACTTCGGGCCGATCGAAGGCCACCCGTACCGTTCCCTGATCGACCGCCCGGTGGTAGGTGATGTCGTCGAAGGAGAAGCCCTCTACCGGGCGCCAGGATTGCGGATCGAACAGCTCGGAGACCATCAGCAGCGAGGTATCTCGCCCGGGGCGCCGGCCCGGCAGGCGATCCCGACCCCGTACGCCGCCACCGCGGCCTCCCGGTCATCCCGATTCTGGTACTGGGGGGTGTCGTGACGAGGGGTGCGATGATCCTCCGGTCGCAGCGCTGCTTCCTTCCATGGCGCGGGCCACGCGTAGCCCAAGTCCACGATTCCCGGCCGGTCCATGGTCTCGAACAGCGCCAGGGCGTCACGCATGATCGACCGCTGCTCCACCTGCCGGTCAGGCGGCCCGCAGGTGTGACCCAGCGGGAAGTCGGTGAAAGCCGCCCGAGGCGGGTTGGCCGATGCCGTGATGGAGCGGGCGCTGGTCATCGACAGGGTGGGCACGCCCTTGCTCTCGATCGCCCTGCTGACCAGCCCAACTGACTGGTGGCACACCGGTCAGACAGGTACCAGCAGCACCGCGTCCAACTCCAATTCGAGGACACGGTCCACTAGTACCGGGATCAAGTCGGAGGCCAGCCGGCGCTGCGAGTAGATGCCGCCCATGAAGGTGAGCGCCAGCGGCGCCAACTCTCCCACCGTGCCCTCGGCGACCAGTGACCGAAGGGTGTCGATCGGGAAGACCACGTTGGGATCCCGCCGGGCGGCGGCCGGATCGAAGGCGAAGTGAGTCACCCGGAGTTCGGCGCTGTCCACGTCGGTGGGGATCTCCCGGTGGGTCACGTCGTCTCGATGCGTGAAGGCCACCTGCCCGTGGCGGTAGATACCACCCGAGGCGATCAACCCCAACCGGGCTTCCGAAAGCGGTTTGCCGAGCGTGGCCCACGAAGGCGGATCCTCGTTGAGAGCCCAGCGGTAGGGCTGGTAACCCAGCTGGGCGTAGGTCTCCCTGGTTACCGCGATGTAGTCGATCGGTCGGCGGTAAGGCTCGGTCATGCGCCGATTGTAGGACGTTGCCCGGCCATCCAACGCAGCCTTCCAGGTCGGCGATCAGCCGGACGAACATGCAGGCTCGCCGGCTTGGTTAGGGTTTGGACCCTGTGTGGAAGGTTCCGGAACCGAGTTCGGTGCACGGTGTCCGTCTGGAGGACGGCACCCGAATCACTCTGCGCCGCCACGGAAACGCTTCGGGTCCGCGGCTCGTACTGAGTCACGGTAACGGACTGGCCATTGATCTATATTTACCATTCTGGTCGTTACTCGCCGAAGATTGTGACATAATACTCTACGATTTAAGGAACCATGGATGGAACGAAACGGGATCTTTGAGAGCCCACACCATACCTACGTTTATTAAGGATCACGACAATATTCTAGAGGCCATTGATGAAACCTATGGACAGAAACCGAAGATAGGTGTCTTCCACTCCTTGTCCGGCCTGGTAAGTCTCCTGTCCCCTACAAGGGGAAGCGGCTTCGCGGCACGGATCCTGCTGGATCCACCTCTTTGCACCCCGGGTAGGAGCTACGAGGAGTTCGACATAGCCGCTACCCGTACGGCGGCCATCGCACGCCGTCGTAGCGACCGGTTCCGATCGTACGATGAGTTCGTGGGGCTTCTCGGCTTCTCACCCGTCTTCCGGCAGGTTGTGCCCGGAGTTCTCGATCTGATGGCAAGGACCACTCTCCGTGAAGACGGCGCCGACGACACGTACAGGCTTAGATGCCCCCGGGAATTCGAGGCACAGATAATCGACTACGCCAGCTCGTACTCGGTGCTGGTGGACTTCAACGATCTCGAGTGCCCGACCAAGGTCTTAGCCTGAATCCACCGGTAGGGTCTGGTGGGTTGGTGGGTGGATAGACGTGG
>JAPPGV010000015.1 GCA_028821235.1 bacterium | reverse complement strand
CAGGGTGGGGAAATTCGCTGACCAACTCTGGGGAATTTCGCTGATCGCCATCAACCTGCCGGCCGTCCAATGTTGAAGCCAACGAAAGCGCAGAATAGGCGCCCAGCGGCATTGTCGGCATAGCTCCGTGGAATCACACCATTGGCAACCGACCGGTGCAAGTGTGCTTGACCATTCGCGTTCACGGATGGTGAGGCTCACCGCCCCTACGGCTCCAAGTGGGTGATGACGCGGTCTGCGCCGATCTTCTCAAACGTTATCCAGCCGAGTTGAACGGAGTCGCCCGCCCGGAACGTCGCACTTCCCTGCAGCACGACACCGTCGCCGTCGGGGAGGTGGATCACCATGAACGATACGTCCAGCACCTGGGAGTAGTCCGCAGAGAATCGGAAGTTCTCGTCGAGGCAGAAGCTGTCGAGGGGTAGGGCTATACCTTCATGGCAGGCCACCACTTCGCCGTCGGCGTGCATCTGTCGCCAGGTGGCCGCATCGGCCCCATTGAAATCCGAAAACTTGCCCGGTCGGCCGGCTGCAGCGGTGGTGGTGGGTGCTCCAGTCGTGGTAGTCGTGGTGGCTGCTCCAGTCGTGGTAGTCGTGGTGGCTGCTCCAGTCGTGGTGGCTGCTCCAGTCGTGGTGGTGTCTGGAGCGGTTGTGGTGGTGGTTTCTGCAGCGGTCGTGGCGGCGGTGATCCATCGGTCGACTGTGTCGCGGTTGGATTCGATCCATTCGTGGGCGAGGCGGGTGACGTCGGCTTGGCTGCCCTCACCGGTCTCCATGCGCACAATCTGCCGATTCACATCGGTGCTTGGGATCACGACCCGTTCCAGCAGTATCGCGGCCGGCCGGTTGGCTTCCAGAAAACCGTTGTTGGCGGTCACCAGGATGTCACTTGCCGCAAAGCCCAACTCACACGGCTGTCCCGGGCACTGCTCGGGGGGCAGCGATGCTGCGCCCCTCTGGCCGGGCAGCGGGTTGGGAACCGTCAGCCAGTACACGCCCACACCCGGACGCAGCACACCCGCAAAGAGGCTGGGGCTCCACACGTAGGTGAGAAGCGGCTCCCCTCCCACGTGGCGTTCCCACGCTACCCACCACAGAACGTAGTACTCACCGGAGATCTGCTCGATGGTGCCTTCCCATCCGTTGCGGGCAATGGTCTGGTCGATGATCCCGCGGCATTCCCATCCTTCGTTGCATCCGAGGAGATCAGCCTTGCCGTTGCCGTCACCATCGAACAGGGCGGCAATCTCTGGATTGTCACCGATGTCGGCCATGGTGACAATGCCATGGGCATCGGCGGTGGTCTTGTCGATCACGAAACCACTTAGGCCTCCCCCCGGCATCTGTTCCCCGATCACCGAGACATGGTCTGAGACCAGGCTCCCGTCGGGAAGTTCACCGGCCAGATACACGTCGTGGGTCGGGAACCAAGCGTTGACCCACAGGTCGAATCGACCTGTGGCCAACTCCCTATAGAAGTTGCCTGGAGGCATCCCGGCTCCGCTGGGATCGGAAACCGTGTAGCCCAACTCTTCCAGGAGCGCCTTGTAAACCTCGGCCTGGAAGTAGCCGGTGCTCCAGGGGGCCCGAGCCATGGTGACGCTCACACCTTCACCAGGCAGGGACGTTTGGCTCGCCGACTCGCCGTCTCTGCCGTCATCCTCGACCGGCATTGCTACCTCAGGCTCCTCAGCCGGTCTTGCTACCTCAGGCTCCTCAACCGGCACTGCCACCTCAGGCTCATCACCGGCGGCGGCAGGGGTGGCTTGGACGGAGGTGGCTGCTGCATCATCCGCGCCAATGTCCGCGGACCCGCAGGCGGCCGACAGCAGCGCTACCGACACCAATGCACAGACGAACTGCCGACGTTTGTTCACATCGGTTGGCCTTCTCGGGTCTTCAGCGATCTCGGTTCCTTGGCGAACAATACATAGTTGTCGTTACTATGACCTTAGCGAACGCGTTTGCTGTTCTCGTGGTGGGGATCGCTCTGGCCACTTTGGCGAGTTCGCTTTCGGAGGGTCGGTCGAGGCCGTCATAAAGTAATGTGGGATTAGGTTTGGATGTCCAGTATGAAACAGCTGTCTACCTGGGGTGTTACGCAGCCCTAGTGTCCGCCGGCCCCGACGGATGGGCGAGTCCGCGAATCCCATTCCCGGCGCTATGAGCGGTCCGCTCTCCGATGTCACGGTCGTGGATCTGAGCCGGGTGCTGGCCGGCCCTTACGCCACCATGGTGCTGGCCGACCTGGGCGCCCGCGTCATCAAGGTCGAACCGCCGGGAGGGGGAGATGACGCTCGCCGGTTCGGGCCCTTCGTGGGCGGGCGTAGCGTCTATTACGAATCCCTCAACCGGGGCAAGACAGGTCTAACACTCGACCTCAAGGACGCGGCTGATCGGTCGCGTTTCGAGGCGCTGCTGGACGAAGCCGATGTGCTGGTGGAGAACTACCGGCCCGGCGCCATGGAACGGCTCGGCTACGGGTGGGACGAACTGTCGGCGCGCTGGCCCCGGTTGGTGTACGCGGCGGTGAGCGGGTTCGGACACCACGGACCCTACGCCGAACGGCCCGCCTACGACATGGTGGTGCAGGGCATGGGAGGCCTCATGAGCCTCACCGGCGTGCCGGGAGGTCCGCCGGTACGGGTGGGAACATCGGTGGGAGACATCACCGCCGGTTTGTTCGCCGTGGCCGGCATTCTGGGCGCTCTGCACGATCGGAAGCGGACGGGGCGGGGCCAGATGGTCGACATCTCCATGCTCGACTGCCAGGTCGCCATCCTGGAGAACGCCATCGCCCGTCATTCGGCAACCGGCGAGATACCCGGTCCGCTGGGCGCCCGCCATCCGTCGATCACCCCCTTCGGCGCCTACCGGACCGCCGACCGCCCGATCGTGGTCGCAGCCGGCAACGACGGCCTCTTCCGGAGCCTGTGCGCGACGCTGGGCCGGCCGGAGTGGGCGGACGATCCGCGGTTCATCGACAACGACGCCCGGACCGGCCATGCCGACGAACTGGGCGAGGAGATGGAAACCGTGCTGAGGGGCGAGGGGGCCGACGCCTGGCTGGAACGGCTGGAACAGGCCGGTGTTCCGTGCGGCCCGATCAACGACATAGCCGAGGTGATGGCCGACCCGGCCGTGCGGGCCCGCAACATGATCGTCGGGGTCGACCTCCCCGACGGGACGAGACTGGAGATCGCCGGAAACCCGATCAAGCTGTCCGCCCATGACGATCCTCCGAGCCGCCCGGCCTCGCCGGACGGACCCGGTGGGACGTGAGCCTCCGGATGCCGGACGGGCGGCGAGCCGGCGCCTATCGTTGGCGCCGGTGGATGGCGAGCAACCTGAACAAACGACAGTGAGGACGCCGCATGGACCCATCTCCTCCTAGCTTCAGCCGCCGGGTCCGGGCGACCATGACATCGCCGGTGAGCGAGGTGCGGGCCTGGGTGGCGGAAGGCGGCCACGACCACGGCTACCCGCTGCTCGACGTGTCGCAGGCCGTCCCCGGCTATCCACCCCCTGCCCGCCTCGCAGAGCACATATCCCGGCTGGATCCGGCCGCCATCTCGCGATACGGACCCGTCCTGGGCGACCCGGAACTACGGAGCGCCCTGGCGTCCGACCTCTCGGCCGCCTACCGGGGAACGGTGCGACCCGACCAGGTGGCCATAACGGCCGGCGCCAACCAGGCCTTCTGCCTGGCATTGGCGGTCCTGTGCGAGCCGGGCGACCGGGTCATCCTGCCCGTTCCCTACTACTTCAACCACGACATGTGGCTGAGCATGAGCGGCGTGGAGCGGGACTACCTGGCCTGCTCGGACGGGATGCTTCCCTCGGTGGAGGCCGCTGACTCCTTGATCGACGATCGCACCCGGGCCATCGTCCTGGTCACCCCCAACAACCCGACCGGGGCGGTGTATCCCCCCGAGCTCATATCCCGGTTCGCCCGCCTGGCGGCCGACCGGCGGCTGCACCTGATCCTCGACGAGACCTACCGGGACTTCCGGACCACCACCGAGCCCGCACACCGCCTGTTCAGGGATCCCGGCTGGGACCGGTCCGTCATCCATATCCACAGCTTCTCGAAGGTGTACGCGATCCCGGGTTTCCGGGTGGGGGCGATGGCGGCCTCCCCCGGGCTGCTCCACGAGGTGGACAAGGCGGCCGACTGCCTCACGATCTGCCCCAACCGGATCGGCCAGGAGGCCGCCCGCTACGGGCTGGCACACCTGGCGCCGTGGGTGGAGTCCAACCGCCACACCCTCAACCGCAGGGTCGAGAGCTTCGTGGCGGCCATGGAGGACAGCCCCTATTCGGTGGCCTCGGCCGGTGGCTACTTCGCGTACGTCCGCCATCCGTTCGAGGGAACCAGTAGTAAGGAGGTGGCAAGGCGGCTGTTCGAGCGGCTCGGCATCCTGTCGCTGGCGGGCGAGATGTTCGGCCCCGACCAGGACCGCTACCTGCGGCTGGCCTTCGCCAACCTGGAAGACCACCAGGTCGCGGAGCTGGCCCGAAGGCTGACCGACGACGCTGAGAACCGGTAGCGGGCTCGACACAGTCCACGAATCGAACTGTTAGTCCGCGACTCGAGGGATGTCGCCGCCTGCTGATTCGAGATGAAGGACTGGTACATCTCCGTTATCGTGTTATATCCCATTCAAAACTTGTTAGATCGTGAACATAGTCCTTCATACGCTGATCACAAAGGGGATCTTTCGAGGTAAAGTGGTAGTGTCATCTATCCAAAAGGGGCAGGGATGGAGTGGTCGGGTTTCACCAACGCCTTCGGGGTGGTGGGACCTACAGTGGTTGCCTTGGCGGTGGTCGTCCTCAATCGCCAGGACCGGCTGGCGGACAAGGTGAACGAACTCTCCGAGCGGGTCGCCCGTATCGAAGGCATCCTCCTAGGCGGCGCCGAGGACAGCTGAGCCACTCGCAACGGAACCTCCTCACTCCCCCAGCGCGATGGCGAACACGAGGGCCTGGGAGTCGGTATGGGTGATCGTTATCTCCACCCGGGTGACCTCTAGCGAAGCGGCGCGTGCGGCGCCGGTGCCGGTCAGGTTCACCGTCGGCTTGCCTCCGCCCGTGATCTCGACATCGCGCCAGCGCACCATCCGGTATCCGGTACCGAGCGCCTTCATCACCGCTTCCTTGCCCGCGAAACGAGCGGCGTAGCGGCGGGCCGGGTTGGAGAACCGCTCGGCATACGCCTGCTCGTGGGGCGTGAAGCACCGTTGCGCGAACCGTGGATAGCGAGCGAGGACCCCTTCGACCCGATCGATCTCGGCTATGTCCACGCCCAACCCGATGATCCGCATGGACTGCAAGGTTAGGAGGATGCTGCGCGACCGGGCCCTACTCGACCGTCACGCTCTTCGCCAGGTTGCGCGGCTGGTCGATGTCCCTGCCCAGGCGGCGGGCCACGAAGTAGGCGAGCAACTGGAGGGGTATGGCAGCCAGGATCGGGGAGAAGACGTCGGCGACGCGAGGAATCCGCAGCACATGGTCGGCAACCTTTCCGATCTCCTCATCGTCCTCATAGGCGACCGCGATGACCAGGCCGCGCCGGGCCTTGACCTCCTGGAGGCTGAGCAGGGCCTTGCTGTGCACGTCCTCCTGGGTGACCACCGCCACCACCGGGGTGCCGTCCGAGATCAGGGCCAGGGTCCCGTGCTTGAGCTCGCCGGCCGGCATCGCCTCGGCATGGATGTAGGAGATCTCCTTCAGCTTGAGGGCGCCCTCCATGGCCGAGGCAAGATCCAGGCCCCGGCCGATGAAGTAGGCGTCGGGGGATCCCGCCAGCACGTCCGCCAGGCGGGAAACTCCGTCCATGTCCTCCAGCACGCGGGCCGCCTTGCCGGGAAGCGTCCTTAACTCGGCCACCAGCTCGCGCTCGGCGGTCCGGGAGAGGGTGCCCCGCCGGCGGCCGAGTTCGATGGCCAGCAGGCTCTCCCCCACCAGCATCGCCACGTAGGCCTTGGTCGAGGCAACCGAGATCTCGGGACCGGCCCACGTGTACAGGACATCGTCCGCCTCCCGGGCCAGACTCGATCCCACCACGTTGGTCAGGGCCAGCAGGCGGGACCCGCGCCGGCGGGCCAGGCGGGCGGCGGCCACCGTGTCGGCGGTCTCTCCCGATTGGCTGATGGCCAGGGTCAGCGATCCGTCGCGGAACAGCGGTTTGCCGTAGCGGAGCTCGTGGGCGAAGGCGACCTCGCCGGGGATGCCGGCCAGCTGCTCGAACAGGACCCGGCCCACCAGGCCGGCGTGGTAGGCGGTGCCACAGGCGGTGATCCAGATCCGGTCGATCGCCGCCGGGTCCCGATCCGACCACTCCAGGCCATCCAGGGCTACGTGCTCACCCCCGTCCTCGCTCGGCCGGATCCGTGCCCCCAGGGTCCGGGCGATCACGTCGGGTTGCTCATGGATCTCCTTTGCCATGAAATGGTCGAAGCCGCCCTTCCTCACCGAATCGGTCTCCCAGTCGGCGGTGAAGGGTTGCTTGCTGACGGGACTACCGGCGATGGTCTCGAGGACGGCGCCGTCGCGGGTGACGGTGGCGATCTCCCCGTCCTCCACCAGCAGGAACTCCCGGGTGTACTCGAGGACCGCCGGGATGTCGGATGCCAGGAAGTTCTCTCCGTCACCCAGGCCCACCACCAGCGGGCTGATCATCCGGGCGGCCACGATGCGGTCCGGCTGGCGGGAGGTCATCGCCACGAGGGCGTAGGCGCCTTCCGCCTGGCGGATTGTCCGGCGGACCGCCTCGGTCAGGTCCCCTTCAAAGCCGAGGGCCACCAGATGGGCCAAAACCTCGGAGTCCGTGTCGGAACGGAAGGCAACCCCTCGGGCCTCCAGCCGGTCGCGGAGGGCCCGGAAGTTCTCCACTATCCCGTTGTGCACCACCACGAACTGGCCGGTGGCGTCGGCATGGGGATGGGCGTTGCGGTCTGACGGAACCCCGTGGGTCGCCCACCGCGTGTGGCCTATGCCGGCGTGGCCCGAAAGAGGGGACCTATCCACACGTCCGACGAGCCGGGCGAGCTTCCCCTCCGCCTTGGCAACGGCCACCCTCCCCCGGCCAGTCACTGCCAATCCGGCGGAGTCGTATCCCCGGTACTCGAGCCGGGCCAGGCCATGCATCAGAACGTCCTGCGCCTGGCGGGGACCCACATAGCCCACGATGCCGCACATCTTCGCCTCCCAACCTCCGGTCTACATGCGAACCGATGCCGGACCCGCAAGGGTTGCTGGGCGAAGGCTCCGCTCGCGACCTCGGTCAGGACACGGGGCGGTCGTAATCGCCGGGCGGCGCGTGCCGACCAGACGTACCGGTCGCACGCTTCCACCTCGGCCCGGCCTCTGTCACCCCGGTTGCCCGTGGTTTTTGCTCCGAACCGTCACGACCGTGGAAGGGCCGAGAGGGCATCCGCCGAATGCTCGATGATCCCTCTTCCTCGTCACCCCGGGCCGGCGAGCCGATCTCTCGACTCGATAGCCGGGGCCAGGCGCTTGAAGAAACGGTTGTCCGTGATCGGTTGTCGCATCCAGATTAGCCCTGATCCGCACCCGCGCGGACCATCGGGCATCGACCGGCTATACGCGGCCGAGTTCCGCGCGGACCACTCCGGCCAGCCTGTGGGCGATCGAGTCGGCGGTGCCCGCCCTGGCGGCCTCAACCATCACCCGGACCAGCGGCTCGGTTCCCGAAGCCCGGACCAGTACCCGTCCATCGTCTCCGAGCTCGGCTTCGGCCGCGGCGATCGCCGCCTCGAGGCCCTTCGCCCGGTCCAGTTCCCGGGACCGGACCGGCAGGTTGACCAGCACCTGGGGGAACTCGGTCATCGCATCCCGCCGCAGGTCGGCGAGCCGGCACCGTTCCCGAACCACCACCTCCAGGAGCCGCACGGCGGTGAGAAGGCCATCGCCGGTCGTCCCGCGGTCGAGTTGGATGACGTGGCCCGACTGTTCACCGCCCAGCACCGCACCGTGTTCGCGCATCGCCGCCAGGACGTAGCGATCGCCGACCTGCGTCTCCAGCAACTCGATCCCCGCCTCCTGCATGGACCTGCGAAAACCCAGGTTGGACATCACCGTGGTGACCACCTTGTTACCGGCCAACTCTCCCCGGCTCTTGAGGTGGAGGCCGATGATGGCCATGATCATGTCTCCGTTGACGACCCGGCCATCCTCATCGAGGGCGATGAGGCGATCGGCGTCGCCGTCGAAGCAGAACCCGATCCGGTTCTTCGCCCCGGTCTCCGAAGCCAGGCGCTCCGGCGAGGTGGCGCCGCAGCCGTCGTTGATGTTCATGCCGTCGGGATCAGCGAAGAAGGTCGACACGTCGGCGCCGAGCGAGGCGAACAGCTCGGGAGCGGCCCGGTAAGCGGCGCCGTTGGCGCAATCAAGGGCGAGACGCACCCCGTCCAGAGGCTGAGAAGCGTGGGAGCGGATACCGGCCAGGTACCGGTCCGTCGCGTCCGGTAGGACGCGGCCGGCGCCGACCCCTCCTCCGGTGGGGCAACTCCACGGCGTTCCCCGAAACAGCCGGGCCTCGATATCCGCCTCCCGCTCGTCATCGAGCTTGAAACCGTCGGCATCGAGGAACTTGATCCCGTTGTCAGGCGCCGGATTGTGCGAGGCCGAGACCATGACTCCCAGATCGGCGCCGAGTTCGGTCACGAGAGCCGACACCCCACCTACCGGGATCACCCCAGCGTCGAGGGTGTCCACACCGACCGACTGGAATCCGGCCTGGAGAGCGGCGACCAGCATGGGACCGGAGCGGCGGGTGTCACGACCAACCACTACGGTGCCGCCTCCGGCCAGATCGCCGGCGGCGCGGGCCAGGCCCATCACGAGGTCAACACCCAGATCCGAGTTGGCTACCCCCCGCACGCCATCCGTACCGAAGAGCCGGCGGGGAGGGGAGGGATTACCGGGCAAGAGCTAGTAGGTCGGCGGGTGCGGCGTGGATGGCCGGGACAACTCCCAACAGGTCGCTGGCCGCTGGGCGAACCCCGCAGGATCCGTTGAGCAGCACTCTCCTACCGCTTGGTGTACTGCGGCGCCCGCCGAGCCTTGCGGAGACCGTACTTCTTGCGTTCCACGACGCGGGCGTCCCTCCTGAGCAGCCCGGCGCGCTTGAGGTCGTGCCGGAGGCTCGGATCCATTTCGGCCAGGCTGCGGGCTATGCCGAGGCGAAGGGCGTCGGCCTGGCCGTTCACACCGCCTCCGTGGAGCTTGGCCACCACGTCGTAGCGGCCCTCGACGTTGGCGACCCGGAGGGGTTCGAGCACCCGCATGCGGCGGGCCATGGTCGGGAAGTACCGCTCCAGAGACCGGCCGTTGAGGGTGAACACGCCGGTGCCGTTGAAGAGGCGCACCTGGGCCACCGATTCCTTGCGGCGCCCGGTTGCTTGGGCCACTACGGCTCGGGCCATCAGATGCTCACCTTCCTTATGGCGAGGTCGAGAACCTCCGGAGACTGGGACTGATGAGGATGGTCCGGTCCCGAGTAGACCTTTAGTTTGCGGATCATCCGGCGTCCTAGCTTGGTCTTGGGGAGCATACCCCGCACCGCCCGCTCGATCACCGCCTCGGGTCTACGCTCGATCAGGCTCTCGAACGACTCCTCCTTGAGGCCGCCCGGGTAACCGGAGTGCCGGTAGTAGATCTTGTTCTGGCTGTTGGTGGACGTGACCGCCACCTTGTCCGCATTGACGACCACCACGAAGTCGCCACCGTCCATGTGGGGAGCGTAGGTGGGCTTGTGCTTGCCGGCCAGTATCGGGGCGAGGCGCGAGGCGAGGCGCCCGAGCGGCACGTCGGCCGCGTCGACCACGAACCAGCGCCGGCTGATGTCATCGGGCTTGGGGGTGTAGGTGGTTTGTCGCTTCACCATCGTCGCTCGGTTGCGGATCGGGATACTGGAAGGGGGCCGGAAAGCCAGGTGGTCGGCCATAAACGGCGGGCCGCCGGATTGTAGCGAGGTCAGCGGCCGGTTGCCAGCCGCTACCGGTAATGCACCCGCCATAGGACCAGGCCGTGGGGCGGGGCGGCCCCCCTGGCCTCGTTCCTGTCCCTGGCGCGGACGACCTGGGGGGTGGTACCGGGTTCGATCCGCCCCCTACCCACTTCCACCGAGAAGGCGACGATGGACCGGACCATCTGGTGGCAGAACGCCGTTCCTGCGATCTCCAGTTCGAGGATGCCGCCGTGCTGGGCGGACCAGGCGGCCGAGAGAACGGTGCGGACGGTCGAAGCCCCTTCCCGCCTGCGGCAGAAGGAAGCGAAGTCGTGCTCGCCGACCAGGTAACCCACCGCCCGGTTCATCGCCCCCAGATCGAGCGGCTCGCTGACGTACCACGAGGTCGTCCGCCGGAGCGGGTCGGGATGCGGACTGTTGAGGACCCGGTACCGGTACGTGCGGCGAGTGGCGGAGAAGCGGGCCGAGAATCCATCCGGCGCTCGCACCGCGGCGTAGACCACGATCTCGGGCCCCAGGAGCTTGGTGAGGGAACGAGCCAGCCGGTCGGGATCGACCGGTTTGGCGGTGGAGAAGGACACCACCTGATGGCGGGCGTGGACTCCGGCATCGGTACGCCCGGCCACCACCGTGTCTACGGGCTCGAGAACGCGGGCCAGAGCGGCCTCCAACTCACCCTGGACGGTGCGCACGGTGGGTTGGCGGGCGTAACCGTGGAATCCTGATCCGTCATAGGAGAGATCGAGACGGTAGGTCGGCATCCGGGCGGAGCGCCCTTCTCGTGGTCCGCTAGAAGAGGATTATCGACAGGTACCAGCCGAGCAGGCCGGTGGCGGCGACGAAGCTGTTCTCCGGATGGTCGAGGTCGAACTGGGCGCCGACCGCCGTGCGGAGAGCGAGGAAGAACCACACCGCGGTGATCAGCAGAGCCACCAACCCCAGCAGGCCCGGCCGCCCGGCCAGGACTAGCGGGAAGAAGGCCACGTTGGCGAAGCCGACCATCCTGAAGGTGGCTCGGTGGTTTCCGTGGCGCTTGAAGATGTATACCGAGGCCGCCCACACCGCGGCGGTCACCAGGAGGGCGCGGAAGATGCTGGCAAGGATGGCGAACGCCACGCCCACCAGCGAGAACGACCAGAGCTGCGGAAGGATGCCGGCGATGACGATCATCACCACCGCGTTGCCGGTTGCGTACTGGTCGAAGAGCAGCGACTCGTAGAAGGGCCGATCGAGGCGGCCGGCGCGGATCATCTGGGAAAGCATGACGTCCTTGAGATTACGGCCTCCCCGCAGAGATAACCGGAGCGACGGAGGCCGGCGGGATACCGCACAGGCTACCACCACGACGGCCGGCGCCTAGTGGTCTGTCTGTGTAATGGCGGTGTGGTATGGCGAGGCAGCGGTGTTTCTCGCAAGGCCCGCTGACGAAGGCGTACCCGCAGTGGTACGTTGAGGAAGCGGAACGCAGCGACGGGACGCCGATGGCCGCCAGAGCACCCGGTTGTTTCGCAGACAGACCACTAGGCCCAACCACCGAGCGTTCTTCACCCGCTCCACCCCCCGGCGCGCCGGCGGAAGTACTCGGTGGCGATCCAGGCGGTGACCAGACCGCTCAGGATCGCGAGCGCGATGACCGGGATGCGAAAGCTGCCGGTCCGGTCGATCCACCAGCCGGCCAGGGCGATTCCCGACGTAGCGCACCAGGCCGCCGCCGTCAGGCCCCCCGAGAAGGCCCGCACCGCCAGTCTCGGTTCCATGCCCTGCCCGGCCAGATGGCCCAGCAGCCCCCATATCGGGTAGTTGAAGAACCCGAATCCCAGGGCCGCAACCATCAGGCCGGTGTACGACCAGGCCAGCACCAGAACGACGAGGCCGGTGGCGTAGGCGAGGGAGATCACGCCGATGACCAGCACGGGCGATACCCGATCCGACCAGGAGCCCATCACCACGGCCGCCATCAGCCCGACGGACGAGGCAATCCACCAGAGTCCGGCCACCGCCGCCGGTGACACCCCGAACTCGTCCACCGCCGTGGCCGACATGTAACTCACGAACGTGAAGCCGCAAAGGCCGCCCGCGATGCTGAGCAGGATCACCATCCGACCGGTCCGGACCGCCCAGGTATCTCTCCAGTCTCTTCGCCGCACGGCGGTACTGGCCAGCCGGGGCCCCGAGCCAGGAGTGCGGGGCAGCAGCACCAGGACCGCCAGCCCGGTCGCCACCGACACGGCGGTTGCGATCACGAAGGCCAGCCTCCATTCGTCCGGTCCGGCGAGGAAGAGTGCGTACGCACCGTTGATACCGCCCCCCACTCCGGCGCCCGAACTCGCCACCACGGTGACCCTCCCGAGGGAGGAGGGCTCGACCACCCGGGCGATCAGGCGTACCGACGCCGACCAACTGATCGGCGCCATCAGGCTGATTAGCACCACCGATCCGGCGAGAACGACCGGAGATCCGGCCCCCACCGCCACCAGGAATCCGACCACGCAGACCGACAGCGCGGCCAGGATGAGTCCCCGTAGCGGGAATCTGTCCACGACTCTGACGCCCACGGCTGCGCCCAGGCCGTACGCCAGGAGTCCTGATGACACGGCCAGGCCCAGGGCGCCGTAGCCGGACCCGAAGCTGTCGCCGATGCGCGGCAGGAGGGCAGGAACCAGACCGTTGCCGAAGCCGTGGGTGACCATGATCACGGCGCAGAAGAGCGCCGCGGCCCGGCCCGTCCCTATGTAGTCCTCAGGCGCGAGACTCGGGGGACCGGCGCCGCCCTCGGTCGTCAATCCTGGCTCTCCGGAGAATCTCGTCGATGGGCGTCACGGCTAGGTCGCCGAGTTGCTGAACGTACTCGTATCCGAACCGTCCCTTGATGCAGAGGTGTCCGGAGGTGACCGAGTGGTCCATCGGCGAGGTGACCTTCACGATCCGGTTGTCCTGGACGTGGAGGTCCAGGTTGCAACCGACCCCGCAGTACGAGCAGATGGTACGGGTGACGGTCTGGCCTTCCTCCTCCCACATGCCTGCCTGGCGCAACTCGTACTCGCTGCGGAACATGAGGGCGCCGGTGGGACACACGCCTATGCAGTTCCCGCAGAAGACGCAGGCCGAGTCGGTCAACCCGGTGTCGAACTCGGTCGAGATGCGGGCGTCGAAGCCCCGACCGGCCACCGCGATGGCGAAGGTGTTCTGGGCGTCCTCGCCGCAGGCCTCCACGCACTTGTAGCAGAGGATGCACCGGGAGTAATCCCGCACGTAGAGCTCGTTGTCCACCTTGACCGGCTGGTGAACGGTCTCGGCTGCGGTCCCGGGACCGATCCGGTGATGGCCCGCCTTGCGCTGGTCGCGGTCGCCGGACGGATCGGCGGGCGGGCCGTAGCGGTCGGGATCGCAGCCGTAACGGTCCATCCACGCCACGGTCTCCTCGTCGACGAGGTCGAGTTCGACCGAGGAGGCCAGGAACTCGTAGACCATCTTGCGGGAGTGGCGGACCCGGTCGCTGTCGGTGGCCACCTCCATCCCCTCCTCGGCCGGGCGGCTGCACGATGGCACCAGCGTGCGGTTGCCCTCCACCTCCACCACACATACCCGGCAGACGTTTACCGGGGTCAGGTTGTCCAGGTAGCAGAGGGTGGGCTGGTCGTTGTCCAGGGCCCGGCAGGCGTCGAGGATGGTCGAGCCGCCCGGAACCGTGACGGTGGTCCCGTCGACCGCCAGCGTGACCTCAGCCACGAGATCGCTCCAGCAGGCCCAGATCGATGACCGACCGGATCGCAGTCGACGCAGTGTGCCCCAGCCCGCAGATCGAGGCGTCCATCATCACCCGCGCCACCTCCTCGAACAGATCCTCGTCCAGCGGCTCGCCGCCACGGTGGCGAGCCAGCAACTCCTCCTGGCGGACGGTACCGACGCGGCAGGGTACACACTGGCCGCAGGACTCGTCCCGGAAGAACTGAGCGATCCGCCTGGTTATGTCCGGGAAGTCGGTCCGGTCGTCGAATACCAGGATCACGCCGGAGCCGAGCGTGGCGCCGCGGGCGCGGGCATCCTCGAAGGTCAGCGGCATGTCTAGATAGTCCTCGCCCACGAACACCCCGGCCGCGCCTCCGAGCATCACCGCTCCTATCCGGCCGGTTCCGGTGACGCCCCCGGCCAGATCGATCAGTTCCGCCAACGTCCTGCCGAACTCCACCTCGTACAGGCCGGGCCGCGCCACGGCGCCCGCCAGGCAGAACAGCTTCGGCCCGGTCGACTCCCCGGTTCCGATCTCCGCGAACGCGGCTCCGCCTTCGAGCACTATGTCGAGCACGTTGATCAGGGTCTCGACGTTGTTGATCACCGTGGGACGTCCGAACAGGCCCACCTGGGTCGGGAAGGGGGGTTTGTTGCGCGGCTCCCCCCGCTTGCCCTCGATGGACTCCATCAGGGCGGTCTCCTCGCCGCAGATGTAGGCGCCTCCGCCCCGCCGGATCTCGATCTCGAACGTGCGGCCCGAGCCGGCCACGTCCGCGCCGAGGAGACCCTCCGCCCGGGAACGGTCGATGGCGTTCTGGAGGCGCGACTGGGCTAGCGGATACTCGGCCCGAATGTACAGGTACCCGCGCTCGGCCCCGATGGCCAGCCCGGCGATGGTCATCGACTCGACCACCGCGAAGGGGTCGGCCTCCATGATCGCCCGGTCCTTGAAGGTGCCCGGCTCCGACTCGTCGGCGTTACAGATCAGGTAGTGCGGCAGGGCGGGTGACCGGGCCACCGCCTCCCACTTGATCCCCATCGGGAAGGCGGCGCCCCCCCGTCCCCGGAGATCGGACGCCTTGATCTCGGCAATGACCCGATCCGGCCCCATCTCGACGGCCCGGGCCAGGGCCTGGTAACCGCCGGTGTCCCGGTAGTCCTTGAGGGAGTTCGGATCGACCGTGCCGATACGCTTGAGCAGCCGCAACGACGGATCGCCCGCCTGCGGTACGACGGGCCGGACTTCCCCTACGGAGCCGCCTTCCAGCACCTCGGTGACGCGGTCGCAGGTAGCGCCGACCAGCACTGTGTCCCCCTCGCCGGCCCGCTGGAAGAAGACAGCCGGGGCCTGGTCGCACTGACCGAGGCACGGGCTCGGATGCACATCAGGGCGCCCTTCCAGGCCCTCCAGTATCTCGGCGCCGCCCATGGTGCGGCAGGCCACGTCGTCGCACACGTGAGCCACCCGGGCCGGTCGTTCCTTCAGCGACAGCAGGGCGTAGAAGCCGGCCACCCCGTACGCCTCCGCGGGGGGAACGAGGAGTCGCTCGCAGATGTAGTTGAGCGCCCCGGCGCTGACCCATCCGACCGAGTCGTTCACCGCGTGGAGCGCCGGCAACAACAAGTGACGGCTCTCCACCGAACGGTGATAGCCGCCGAACGCCACGCGCCGGTCGGCGGGCTGCGAAGACTCCCCGTCCCCGGATGGGGTGGGAGGTCCTAGCAACGCATCCACGGCCGACCGCTCCGCGGTGGTCGCCTCGGCGGACATGAGTCGGAGGTCGATGGGAGTTCTCCTAGACGGTGGCCGGGAAACCCCTTACAAGGGGGATGGCTTGGTGGCCGACAACTCTGTGGTGGCCGGCAACTCTCATGCCGGGTAGTTTGCCACGGAACGAACCCCGGATCGTTGCTCGACACCCTCCTGCAAAGGCTCGATCCGAACCGCGGTGGCCTTGAACTCGGCGGTTCCCGACTTTGGATCCCATGCATCAATGGTGAGCAGGTTCACGTCCACCTCGTCGGGATCGTGGACTGCCATGAAGGCCAGGCCGGGACGGAGAGACCGATCGACCATCACGGGCGCCTCGACGGATCCCCGGCGCGAGACGACCCGGACCAGGTCGCCCTCGGCCACGCCGAGGGCGGCTCCGTCCGCGGGCGCCACCTCGACAGCCACCGCTGTCCTCAACGGGGATGAGTAGCCACCGGACTGGACCCCGGTGTTGTAGGAGTCGAGCCGGCGTCCGGTGGTGAGCCGGATCGGGTACTCCTCGCTCAGCTCGTCCACCGGCGGGGCCCAGGGCGTAGGGAAGAAGGGGGCCGGATCCCGAGGCAGCGGATCGTCCCAGAGCTCGCCGTGGAGGAACAGGGTGCCGGGATGGTCCTCGTCGTAACACGGCCACTGCAGGCCACCCGCCTCGGCGAGCCGGCGGTACGACATCCCGGCGTGGTTGGGTGAGAGGCTCCGCAGCTCGTCCCAAACCTCCTCGGCGGTCGGATACCCCCAACCCCGACCCATCCGTTCGGCGAGGGCCGAGATGATGTACAGATCATCTCGAGCCTCTCCAGGAGGGTCGAGAGCCTTGCGGACCCGCTGCACCCGCCGCTCGGAGGAGGTCACCGTGCCGTCCGTCTCGGCCCATCCGGCCGCCGCCGGGAACACCACGTCGGCCAGCTCGGCGGTCCTGGTCATGAAGAGGTCCTGCACCACCATGAACTCAAGCCCGCGCAGGAGGTGGCGGGCATGGTCGGACCGGGCCTCCGACTGGGCCGGGTTCTCGCCGATCACGTACAGGGCGGTTATCTCTCCGTGCTCCATCGCCTCCAGCATCAACGACAGATGCTTGCCGGCCGTGTCGGGCACGGGGCGGCCCCAGAGGGCCTCGAACTTGCCGCGTGAGACCGGGTCCTCGATCTCCTGGAATCCGGGCAGCCGGTTGGGCAGCGCGCCCATGTCGCCGCCGCCCTGGACGTTGTTCTGGCCGCGGATCGGAACCAATCCCGATCCGTAGCGCCCCACGTGGCCGGTCAGGAGCGCCAGGTCTATCAGGGCGAGGACATTGTCGGTGGCGTTGTGGTGCTCGGTGATACCCAGCGTCCAGCAGATCTGGGCCTGCTCGGCGGTGGCGTAGTCGTGGGCCATGCGGCGGATGACTTCGGGGGGCAGGCCGGTGATCTCGGCGCCCCGCTGCAACGTCCACGGCTCCACCGACTCGGCATAGGCCTCGAAACCCTCGGTCGAGTGCCGGATGAACTCCTCGTGGTGCAGTCCGGACGCGATTATCTCCCGCGCTAGCGTGTTGGCCAGCGCGATGTCCGAGCCCACCTCGAGCCCGAGCCAGACGTCGGCCCACATGGCCGACGTGGTGCGGCGCGGGTCGATGGCGTACAACTTGGCACCGTTGCGGACCCCCTTCATCAGGTGATGGAAGAAGATCGGGTGAGCCTCCCGGGCATTGGAGCCCCAGAGCAGGATCACATCCGTAGTCTCGATTTCCTCGTAGGAACAGGTCCCGCCTCCTACTCCGAACACTGCCGCCAGACCGGCGACCGAAGGAGCGTGTCAGGTGCGGTTACACGAGTCGATGTTGTTCGACTCCATGACCAGCCTGGAGAACTTCTGCGCCAGGAAGTTCATCTCGTTGGTCGCCTTGGAACACGAGAACATGCCATAGGCGCTACCGGTATGGCGGCTCAACCCGGCCGCCGCCCGGTCGAGCGCCTCGTCCCACGTTGCCGGCACCAATTCGCCATCCCGTCGCACGTACGGGGTGGTCAATCGGGGAAGCGTCACCCGCGGCATTCCATCACCTCCTTTCCCCTACTCTCCACCAACGGCCGTTCACCCCGGCCTACGTACCACTGACAGTAGATTGAAACGGGATCCTGTTCACGCAGAACTCGTTGCCGTCCGGATCGGCCATGACCGTCAACGTGTACTCGGCCTCCTCCACCGTCTCCACGATTCTGCCACCCAGCCTTACTGAACGGGAGAGGATCATGTCGAAATCCTCCTCGTTCGAGCCCTCGATGTCGAAGTGGACCGGACTCTTGTCGGCCGTGACACGGTCCACCTGCTGGAGGACCAACTCGCACCCGGGCAGTACCGGGCCCATGAACAGGTAGTTGTCGAGACGCCGCCCCGGCGCCAGACCGAGCAAGGAGCCCCAAAAAGCGGAGGATCGATCCAGGTCGAGACAGTCTATGACCAGGTACCGGATCGAGGCGGTCGGCTCGTCTGCCGCTGCAGCCGACAAGTCAGAACAGGCCGATGATCTTGCCGTCTTCATCGATGTCTACGTTCATGTACGCCGGTCGCGCCCCCAGTCCCGGCATCGTGCGGATCTCACCCAGGAGCACCACCAGGAATCCGGCGCCGACCGACGCCCTGACCTCGCGGACCGGCACGGTGAACCCGCTCGGCCGCCCCTTCAAGGACGAATCGTGCGAGATCGAGAGAGGGGTCTTGGCCATGCAGATCGGGAGGTTCCCCATCCCGGCCTGCTCGAACTCCGCGATCTGGCGCGCCGCCTTGGCGGAGTAGTCGACCCCGCCGGCGCCGTAGATCTCCCGGCAGACGGTCTCTATCTTCTCCTTGATCGACCGCTCCGACGGGTAGAGGAAGCGGAAGTCCGCGGGCTGTTCGCACGCCTCCACCACCGCCTCGGCCAACTCCAGCGCTCCGCGCCCGCCATCGGCCCAGTGGCTGGACGTGACCGCCGCCAGAGCTCCCGCCTCCCGGGCGGCCCGCTTGATCACCCGGCGCTCGTTCTCCGTATCGGTCGGGAAGGTATTGACCGCCACCACCACCTCGATCCCGAAGCGGCGCGCGTTCTCGATGTGAGCCATCAGGTTGACGAGGCCGGCCTCCAGCAGCGGCAGGTTCTCCTCGGTGTAGGCGGGTGCGAGCGGCCGGCCGGCCACCACTCGAGGGCCGCCGCCGTGGGTCTTGAGCGCCCGGACGGTGGCGACCAGAACTACCGCGTCGGGCTTCAAACCGGAGGCGCGGCACTTGATGTTGAAGAACTTCTCCATGCCCATGTCGGCCCCGAATCCCGACTCGGTGACCACGTACTCCCCAAGTTGGAGCGCCACCCGGTCGGCCAGGATCGAAGAGTTGCCATGGGCGATGTTGGCGAACGGACCCGCGTGGACGAAGGCGGCCTGGCCTTCGAGCGTCTGCATGAGGGTGGGATGCAGCGTGTCCTTCATCAGGACGGTCACCGCGCCGCCCACGCCCAGGTCGTCGAGGGAGAGGGTGTTGCCGTAGGTGTCCGCTCCCACCACGATCCGCCCGCAGCGGGCCCGGAGGTCGCGGAGCGCCGAGGCGTAGTCGTGACCGTCGGTGAGCGCCAGGATCGCCATCAACTCGGAAGCCACCGTGATGTCGTAACCGGTCTCGCGGGGCCGGCCGTCGATACGGCCGCCCAGCCCCACCACCACGTTGCGCAGTGCCCGGTCGTTGACGTCCACCACCCGGCGCCACTGGGCCCGGAACATGTCGATATTGAGCCGCCCCAGCCCTATCGCCTCGAGCTGGGCGTCGCTCATGCGCCCCTCGTGGTACCAGCGGGCGTCCATGGCCGCGGCCGCCAGGTTGTGGGCCACGCTGATGGCGTGCATGTCACCCGTCAGGTGCAGGTTGAACTCGTCCATGGGGATGACCTGGCTGTAACCGCCCCCTGCCGCCCCGCCCTTGATCCCGAAAGTAGGTCCCATCGAGGGTTGGCGGATGGCGGCGACGGCCTTCTTCCCGAGGAGGCCCAGCCCCTGGACCAGACCGATCGTGGTGGTGGTCTTGCCCTCCCCGAGAGGGGTGGGAGTCACCGCGGTGACGTCGATGTACTTGCCGGGCGTTCGGCCACCGACCCGCTTCAGTATGTCGAGGTGGACCTTGGCCTTGGTGGAGCCGTACGGAATCAGCTCGTCAGCACGGACCCCGATCGACTCGGCGATCTCGGAAATCGGTGTGACCGGAGCGGCCTGGGCGATCTCGAGATCGGAGGGAAACCTACCGGAAGCATTCATGCAATCTCCGTCAAGGTGAGCTACCGATCGGGAATTCTACCCGGAGAAACCCTACCCATCTGCGTATTACGATGCGGCACGGTTCCGCATCGTGAGACGAGTGGGCTGTTTTTGTAGGGCAGAACGGCCCACCCCACACTAGTGTCATGGCTAGGCGTTCAGGCCAAGTGGAGTTACCAGCGCGGGGCGCGGTGACGGAGCCAGGAAGGGAGCGGTGGTGGCCGGTGACGGGCTGATACGCCTCGAGGGTGTATACAAGATCTTTGGTCCCCAACCTCATGGTCGGGCTTTTGACCTCGCCCGGGCGGGGGTGGGCAAGGATGAGGTGCTGCGCCAGTCCGGTCATGTGATCGGTATCCGTGATGTCAACTTCTCGGTCTCCCGTGGTGAGATATTTGTGGTGATGGGCCTCTCTGGGTCTGGTAAGTCCACTGCTTTGCGCACGGTTAACAAGCTGTTGGAGACCACAGCCGGGGAGGTGTGGGTCGACGGAACCGACGTCCAGACCCTGTCGGGTTCCCAGCTCCAGGCGTTCCGCCGCCAAAAGATGGGGATGGTGTTCCAGCACTTCGCTCTGTTCCCGCATCGCAACGTGATCGACAACGTCAGCTACGGGCTCAAGGTGCAGGGGGTGGACAAGGGGGAACGGGACCAAGCAGCGATGAAAGCCCTGTCCCTGGTGGGTCTCGAACCCTATTCCCGAAACCTTCCCCGGGAGCTGTCGGGGGGTATGCAACAGCGGGTCGGGTTGGCCCGGGCGCTGGCTTCGGACCCCGACATCCTGTTGATGGACGAAGCCTTCTCCGCTCTCGACCCTCTCATCCGCCGCCAGATGCAAGACGAGCTGATGGACATCCAAAACGAGTTGCGCAAAACCATCCTGTTCATCACCCACGACCTCAACGAAGCGCTACGGATAGGCGACCGGGTGTGCATCATGCGAGACGGCGCAGTGGTCCAGATCGGAACCCCCGAAGAGATCCTCACCGAACCCGCCACCGCCTATGTCGCCGAGTTCGTCCAAGACGTCGACCAGGGCCGCGTCATCGAGTGCCGCGAAGTCATGACCCAACCCAAACCCATCAACCCCGACATGTCCCTCACCCAAGCCCTAGCCCACATCGGCGAACGCAGCGGCGCCTTCGCCACCGACCCCAACGGGCGACCCACCGGGCTCCTCACCATCGGAGACTGCGTCAGAGCCGCCAACACCGGCTCCGCCGACATGTCGGGCGCCCTCAGAAACGACTTCGACACCACCACCCCCCAAACAACCCTCAACGACGTATACGCCGCAGCCGGCCGAGGACTACCCATCGCCGTGGTGGACCAAAACGGCAAACTCGTCGGAGACCTCGACCCCCGCCACATCATGGAAGAAATGGGACGAGTCGAACAACTCATCGACGGCTTCGAACGAGAAACCTACCTATGACCACCCTGACCCCCACCCTCGCCCAAACAACAGAACGCATCCCCATCTGGGACAACGCCATCCTCGACGAGTGGAGGGTCCCCTTCGGGGATTGGATGTTGCAAGCCATCAGGTGGATCGCGGTCAATCTCGAGGTACTGCTCGACATAGTGGCCTGGCCCTTCGAGATCATGGTCCGCAGCCTGGTCCGCGACTTCCTTATCGAGATCTCGTGGATATGGATCGTGCTGGCGATGGCGCTGGTGGCATGGCTCACCCGCAACCTCAGGGTTGCCGCTTTCGTAGCCGTGGCCTTGACGATGTGCGGACTGCTGGCCAATCAACAGTGGAAAGAGACCGCCGCGACGATCGGGCTGATCGGCGTCGCCGTCATCCTGTGCGTGGTGATCGGGATCCCGGTCGGCATCCTGTGCGGCCGGATCGACGGCGTATGGCAAGTCACCCGACCGATCCTTGACGCCATGCAGGTCGTCCACTCCTTCGTCTACATGTTGCCTTTCATCTGGTTCTTCGGCCTCGGCGAGGTCTCAGCCACGATGGTGACCATGGTGTATGCCCTCCCACCGTTGATCCGGCTCACCAACCTCGGCATCCGCCAAGTACCCGCCGACGTCGTCGAAGCCTCCCGCGCCTACGGCGCCTCAGAAGCCCGCGTCCTCTTCGACGTACAGATCCCGCTGGCCCGGCCCGCCATCATGACCGGCATCAACCAGACCCTCCTCCTCGCCATCTCCATGCTCGGTATCGCCGCCATCATGGGTTCGTTCGGTCTCGGACGCGTACTGTTACGGGCGATAAACAACCAGGATGTCGGCGAAGGCGCAGCCGGGGGTCTGGCCTTTTTCCTGGTAGCAGTCGTCCTGGACCGGATGTCACAGCGCGAGGGCACCGAGTCCACCAACCTGCTGAAACGGATGCAGCTGGCTTGGAGACACCGCCGCGATCCGGAGGTGCTGATTCCCGACAGCAGTCCCTCAGCAATCGTGAAACACCAGGAGATCGACGTCTATGCACCGATCTCACCCGGCGAGCGACTGCCGATGCTGCTGACCCTCGTCGGGGGCCTGGTGGCAGTAGTGAGCGCCTTCCTCCCATGGACGTCGAACGCGGGGAAGATCAGCGCGTGGGGACGGTGGGCCGACGCATCTACCGACGGAGAACTGGCGGGACAGACCTTCAGCGGCCTGCACGCCTCCGGGGGATCGTGGTTCGGTATCGTGGTGCTGGCGCTCGGACTGTTCCTGTTGGCGGCAGTGATGGCCTCCGGCGCCCGGCCCGGCCGGGCGCCACGATGGCTAGCAGCCGACGGGGCCGTCATCGCGGCTATCACCGCACTCATCGTCGCCTCCGCGCACTATCTGGCCCAGTCGGTGAGCGACGCCGGGATGGTGGTCGGCGCCGTGGATCCCGGTGACGGAGCCGGTGTCTACCTGGCGATCGCCGGAGGTCTGGTAGCGACCATCGGCGCCCTCCTTTGGACCAGGGCAGCGGATCACTCCCCGCTCCATCCACTCCCCTCGGGCGTCGCTTGGGGACGGCTCGTCGGTCTCGGAGTCGCCACCATCACCCTCGTGTTGGGCCTGGTATCAGGTTGGAGTTGGGACGAGCGCCAGGAGGAGATCCTCACCCCGGAGGTCCAGGCCCAGATAGACGAACTGGAGCAGCAGGCCAGCACCGCGTCCGACGAGGAGCGGGCCGCGATCGCGGCTGAAATGTTGAGTCTCCGCGCACGAGCAACCCAGACAGGGGTCCGCGTCATCGACGGCGGGAGTAGTGACGGAGCACAATTGGGGCTCTGGGCACTGGTATTCGGTGCGATCGCAGTTCTGACAGGCCTGCGCGCCGCCGGCCTCTTCGGAAGCGGCGAGCAAAGTAAGTGGAGGTGGAGCGCTGCGACCGCCGGGATCGGAGCCGGGATCGCGTGTATCGGCTTCGCCTGGATCTTCACCCATGTCCGTTCGGCCCACGTCAAGTACGTAGCCGGAGTGGGTTCCTTCCTGACCGTGGTCGCAGGGCTCCTCATCCTGGCTTCCACGATGGCCGTGTTGAAGGAGTACCGCCGGTCCAAGGTCTACGGAGACCCGCTGGGCGAGGACACCGAGGCTGACGCCGCAGCAAAGGCCACGGTCGGAGCCTCCATGTGAATGCTCGGACCATGCGCGGGAGCAGGTGCCCGCTGCATGACCGAGGCTACAACCGAACCAAGAAAGGAGAATGATGAAACTAAGCATCAGAATCATCTCGGTGCTGGCAGTGTTCGCGCTGGTGACTGCGGCATGTGCCCAAGACGACGCACCCGGCGAAGGGGTTAGCGTCACGATGGCACGCGCCAACTGGTCAACCGGTTACTTCCAGGCCGAACTCATGCGCCAGCTCATGCAGGAGTTGGGCTACGAGGTGAGCGACCCGGCCGATCTCGAGCTCGGCCCGAACCTGGCCTACTTGGCCATGGCTCAGGGCGAGGCCGACTTCTGGGTCAACAGCTGGTATCCGGGCCACAACAGCTGGCTCGCGGCGGAGATGCCGGATGGCTCGCTGGTCGGTGAGCACGTACGCCGGGTCGGTGCGCTGATGCTCGCCGGCGGCTTGCAGGGATACCTGATGACCAAGTCGTTCGCCGAGGAGTACGGGATCGCCACTCTCGACGATC